>JALVPA010000059.1 GCA_027026055.1 Campylobacteraceae bacterium
CGTATATCGTCGAGGTGATCGGTTTCGTCTCGACTGTCTTGCCTTCGCGCACCAACGTATAAGCGCGTTTGCCGTCGATCTTTTTGGCGCTATAGCTCGGAGGACGGTAGGTGATATCGCCTTTAAGGCTTGAGAGCGCTTCATATATTTCCGCTTCGCTTCGCGGCGCTATCGTTTCGATATGAGTGACGTTTTCGATATCGAGACTGGGCGAATGCGCGCCGAGCCAGAGGGTGGCGCGATAGATTTTTGGGGTTTTGGCAAGGTAGCGAAAGAGTTTGGTATATTGTCCCGTCGCAACAATGAGACACCCCGTCGCAAAGGGATCGAGCGTACCGGAAAAACCTATCTTTTTGGTGCCGTATTTGCGCTTGAGATAGCCCATATAACGGTTGGAGCCGACGAAAATAGGCTTGTTGACGACGAACAATCTGTTCAATGCAAATTCTCCATGGGAGAATTTTTAGTGAAGAGCGAAGAGTGAAGAGTGAAGAGTTGCGGTATGCTTTTCTTGCGGAAGGCTTCTATATGGACGGAAGCATTGCGAAGCAATGCAAACCTCAATTCCTCATTCCTCATTCCTCATTCCTCATTCAGTCAGATTGCTTGTACGAACGAACTGAGTATCTCTTTTTTATTCCCGCCGAAATTGATGAGCAACTTGTACTCTTTTCCCGACTTGGTGGCGGCTTGGACGCGACCGATACCGAAGATCTTGTGTTTGACGAGATCGCCTTTTTTGAAGGTCGGCGACTTGGTGATTTTAAGCGACGTATTTTGTATCAGCCCCGCTTCACCCAAAAAGCGGCTCTTTTCGATCTGTTTGCGCCGCCCTTTGTAAAAACGGCTGTCGACGTAACTTAGCGTAAGGTGCGTTTTGGCGCGGGTCATGGCGACATAGCCAAGTCTGCGTTCTTCTTGGATGTCGCATCCGTCGCCCAAAAGCGGGAAAAACTCCTCTTCCATGCCGATGACATAGAGGTGTTCGAATTCCAATCCTTTGGCGGCGTGAATACTCATGATGGTAATGGCGTCTTCTTCGATTTGGTCTTGTTCGCTTTGAAGCGAAATGTCGTTGAGCAACTCTTCGAGGGTAATGTCGGGATTGTGATGGACGCTCTCTCTAAAATAGCCGTAAAATTCGTCGATATTGAGAATCCGTTCGAATCCATCCATCATAGATGCGTAGTGATCGCGCAGTTTGATGCGCTCTTCGAAATAGGTGATGAAGTTTTCGAGATTGCCTTTCGCTTCTTCTTGTAGTTCCGAGATATGCGTTACGAGTTCCAAGAGGGCGTTGAGGACTTTTTTGCCGACTATCTCTCGATCGGGATGTTTTATCAGATGCGAAATAAAAGCGAAAAGAGAAACTTCTCGCCGTCTCGCTGCGTTAAGCAGTTTTTCGACGGAAGCTTTGCCGATACCGCGTTTGGGTTTGTTGATGATACGCAGTAGTGAAAAATCGTCATTCGGATTGGCAACAACGCGAAGATAGGAGATGATATCTTTGATTTCGGCGCGTTCGTAGAAGCGCATACCCCCGATGAGTTTGAAGTTGAGTTTTTCTTTGGAAAACCCCTCTTCGAGCGAACGAGACAAGGCGTTGATACGATAGAGTACGGCGATTTCGTTGGGATCGACCCTATCGGCGAGGAGTTTTTTGATTTCTACGGCGATACTTTTGGCTTCCATGCTTTCGTCGAGAGAATGCATCAACCGCACATCGGGTCCTTTTCCGCGATGCGACACCAAGGTCTTTCCGAGTCTGGAGGAGTTGTGTTCGATGAGGTTGTTCGCCGCTTCGAGGATCGGTTCGGTGGAGCGGTAGTTGGTTTCGAGTTTGATGGTTTTGCATCCTTCGAAGTGTTGCGAAAATTCCAAGATATTTCGGATATTGGCGCCGCGCCATCCGTAAATGCTCTGATCGTCGTCGCCGACGACACAAAGATTGCCGTGCTCGGAAGCCAAGAGCTCGAGGAGTCTGAATTGCA
>JALVPA010000060.1 GCA_027026055.1 Campylobacteraceae bacterium
GGTCTTACAATGCAGCGCGAACAACAGTACAAACTCGCCGACGAACTCTTTGTTCCCGTCTCGATGCAAATCCAACCCGAATCGATCGAAGCGCGTATCGCACTGTACGAAAAGCGATGGCAACTCGAAGAAAAAGGCGTGCCTTATCGCATCGTCAAAGAGCGTTTTTTGAATTGGCGACTCAAATGGGGGCTACTCAAGGTGCGTAAAAAGCCCGTAGCGGCACATATCGTACCCTACTCGACACTCAAAGGCAATTATACAAGAGGGCGTATCGATTACGTCATCGGGGATTTACACTATATGAATCGCGACGAAGTGAAATTCGTTTCGCTTTCGACATACAACAAACTCGCCAATAGACGCTATATCAATGTTTCGGAACTGATCTTCGACCCTCCCGCGTTCGAAGACGAGCTTGCGATTAGGCGTAGACTCCTGCCCGAACCGTACGATTTGAGTATGTTGCTTGTCGTCGAAGAAATTCCCGAAAACAAAATCGAACTGGCGGTTGATATTGAAATATATGAAGACGTAAAGGAGCGTCTGGTTACCGTATAAAAAAGATAAACCTTTTTTTAATCCGAAAAAAGATAAAATAGGTATTTGCTATCGCACTATATCAAAACTATAACATAAAAGGCGTAAAACGTGTTGTTCGATGTAATGGAAATTCAAAAAATCCTTCCCCATAGATATCCCTTTTTATTGGTCGATCGTATTACCGAATTGATACCGAAAGAGTATATCGAAGGGTACAAAAACGTCTCTATTTCCGAGCCGGTATTTCAGGGTCATTTCCCCGATCATCCCATTTATCCGGGAGTGATGATCATCGAAGGAATGGCGCAAGCGGGCGGCGTACTCGCTTTTAAAAGCATGGACAGCGCTTCGCAAGAAGAGATCGCGAACAAAGTTGTCTACTTCATGAGTATCGACAAAGCGAAGTTCCGCGCTCCCGTACGTCCCGGAGATCGTTTGGTCTATCGACTCAACGTTATCAAAAACAAAGGTACGGTATGGTTTTTGGACGGGAAAGCGTATGTCGACGACAAGCTTGTCACCGAAGCCGAGCTCAAAGCAATGATAGTCGATAAGTAGGAACACGATGAAAAACATTCATCCTACCGCCATCATCGAGGAAGGTGCCGAGATTGCCGAAGAGGTACGGATCGGTCCTTTCTGCTACATAGGACCGAACGTAAAAATCGGCGAAGGTACGCATATCGCATCGCATACCGTTATCGACGGGCGCACCACAATCGGGCGTAACAACCGAATCTTCTCGCACGCTTCGATAGGGACTATTCCGCAAGATCTCAAGTATGCGGGAGAGGAGAGCGAACTGATTATCGGCAATGACAATGTCATCCGCGAATATACCCTCTTTAATCCCGGCACGAAAGGCGGCGGCATGGTAACTAAGGTGGGGGATAAAAACCTCTTTATGGGTTATGTTCATTTGGGTCACGACGTGATTATCGGCGACCGATGTATCTTAGCCAACGGTGCGACGTTGGCCGGACACGTCGAACTCGGAAATCACGTCGTCATCGGCGGCTTGACTCCCGTACATCAATTCGTTCATATCGGCGATTATGTCATGATAGGCGGTGCAAGTGCCGTGGCTCAGGACATTCCGCCCTATTGTCTTGCGGAAGGAAATCGTGCCGTTGTCAAAGGACTCAATCTCACCGGTCTTCGACGCAGCGACATACCGAGAGAAGAGATAGATATTTTGCGTAGAGCGTATAAAAAACTTTTCGACGAGGGGCGTCCTATCAAAGACGCCGCACAAGAACTCATAGAGTCGAGCGACTCGATGTACGTTCGCAACTTGTGTGAGTTTATCAAACGAAACAAACGCGGTATACCGTTTAAACGAAAAGAAAAAACAATAAAAGTTAACGCTATAAAGGAAAGCATCGATGCATCATAAGACCTGTAGTTTCTGTAATTCGCCCGAAAGCGAGGAGAACCCACTCAT
>JALVPA010000061.1 GCA_027026055.1 Campylobacteraceae bacterium
TTTCGGTAATAATCGCTTCGGAGTGCTGCGAACCGTGTCGCGCGATATGCGCAACGGCCTCTTCCACCCCTTCGACCACTTTGATACTCAAGATATTGTCGAGATACTCCGTATCCCAGTCCTCTTCGCTTGCCGCTTTCGCATCGATGATTTCGCGCGTCTTTTCGCATCCGCGAAGTTCCGTTCCGCTTGCAGCAAACATCTCCGCAATTTTCGGCAAAATCGACTTTGCAATCGCATTATCGACCAACAGCGTCTCCGTCGCCCCGCAAATGCCGGGACGGCGGCACTTGGCATTGAAAACGATTTTTAGCGCTTTTTCCGTATCGGCGTCTTTATCGATGTAGGTATGACACAACCCTTTGTCGTGTTTAACCACCGGTACGGTTGCGTTTTCGCTGACATAACGAATCAACCCTTCACCCCCGCGGGGTACGATAAGATCGACATAGCGATCCTGTTTGATAAGTTTCGCCACGCCTTCTCTCGAACTATCCGGCAAAAGCGCGATAGCGGCTTTTGGAAGATTGTTGGCTTCCAAAACACGTTGCAACGCCGCGGCAATCGCACGGTTGGAATGTTCGGCTTCTTTACCGCCTTTGAGTATCGCGACATTGCCGCTTTTAAAACATAGCGCGCCGACGTCCGCCGTGACATTGGGTCGCGACTCGTAAATGACGCCGATGACACCGATGGGAACGGTAACTTTTTCTATCTTGAAACCGGCATCGGCATACCAGCCGTCCAACACCCTTCCGACCGGTTCTTTGAGCATGGCAATCTCTTCGACTGCTTTGGCGATCCCTTCGAGACGTTTTTCGTCCAGTTTCAATCTGTCTTTCAACGCACTCGTGAGATTGTGCTCTTCCGCCAAAGCCATATCTTCGGCGTTAGCTTCGAGAATTTCCGCTTCACTCGCCCGTATCGAAGCGGCCATTTCGCGCAAAATACGGTTTTTCGCAGCACTATCGAGTGTCGCCACAACACGTTTTGCCGCTTTCGCCTCTTCTAGAAACCTTTCCATTTCGACATCCCTTTTTCGCGTGATTTTCGATGCACATTCTATCAGATTATTGCTAATACTCTACGAACTCTTATGCTATAATGCATGCAATTGAGATTCCAAAGGATCACGATGCAAACGATTACATTTATCGGGAACGGGCAAATGGCATTCAGTATCGCCGAAGGCCTCAAACACAAATACCATATCGAAGTGGTCGGACGCTCTATGGAAAAGCTCGACGCTTTCGAAAAGCGTCTCGGCATTCGTATTGATAAAGCGATACTGGAGCATTTCGATATCGGCGACAAACGAGTCGTACTCTGTGTAAAACCCAACGCACTCGAAAGTACCGCCAGACATCTCAAGGGCAAAGCGGAACTACTCGTTTCCGTCTTGGCGGGCACCCCTATCGAAAAGCTCTCGAAAACAATCAAAAGCAAAGCGTACATACGCGCCATGCCCAATATCGCCGCCAGTGTCGGCGCTTCGATGACAACGTTAACGGGAGATATCTCCCACAAAGAAGAAGCGGAAGTATTACTGCGCGGTGCGGGAGAGGTACTATGGCTCGAGAGTGAAAAAGCGCTCGACATCGCTACGGCATTGGCGGGCAGCGGTCCGGCTTATCTTGCTATCATGGCGGAAGCGTTGGCCGAGGGGGCAGTCGTCCAGGGATTGAAAAGGGACGAAGCGCTTACGCTTACACGCGGTCTTTTCGACGGCTTTGCCAAACTTTTCGCGACCAAACATCCCGTGGAGATAAAAGAAGCGGTCATGTCTCCGGGAGGTACGACGGCGGCGGGATGCGCCGCTTTGGAAGCACACGGCTTGCGCCATGCGTCGATATCGGCGATACGAGAAGCGTTGGCACGGGCCAAGATACTGGCAAAAGAGAGTTGATACCGCCGACTAATCGGCATAGATACGCAAAAGATCGGATTTTGCAAAGGGCATATAGCGTTCGCGCGTGATCACGATCGGCATACCGATATATGCCCATCGATAAAGCGGAATAACATCTTTTTCCGAAACATGGATACATCCGTGCGACAACCACCGCACATCTCCTTTATGCAGCGCATGTCCCCAGCGCGTAAAACGCATCATAAAATCCATATTGTTTACCCCGTTTGTATCGGGATAACGTCGAGACATATAACGACGCCTTTTTTCGAGAATCCGAAAAATCCCCGAAGGAGTACGATAGTGAGGTGCGCCGCTACTGATAGGGCCGCTCAACCATACCGTACCATCTCTATCTACGGCGTAAAATCTCCCGTCGCTTCCTTTTTCTCTCACCGATACAAGGATAAAATCGCGATCGCTCAGATCGACCCTGTTGCTTTTACCGCTTTGATGGGAGAGCGTTTCGAAAACGGTTTTGGTCAGAATGTGTACGTTTTGTTTTAGCGATACGGGAAGTTCGCTTTGCAACTTTGCATAAAGCGATACGGCGAAACACAACAGTACAAACGAACGAATCAACGTTTTTTCAACCTCTGTTTCGCGATTTTTGCCGCTTTTGTATCGGGATAGCCGTCGATCACACTTTGTAAAAAACGTTTTGCGTTGTCTTTATCGCCCCTATTTTGAAGCGAAATTCCGGTATGAAGCAACAACACGGGCATATAGGTCGCTTTGTCATAAAGCTCCGCACTTTTTTTGTAATGAAACAGCGCATCGTCGTACTGCTTGCGATAATAGGAGATTTCACCCAGATAGAAATGCGACGCGGCAGGTTTGTAACGATATTCGAGAGAAGCTTCGAATCCTTCGATAGCGTTATCGTAACGTTTTTTCATATAATCCCGCACCGCTTGCGTATAGATCTGCGCAGGTGTCTTTTTCGTTTTTTTCACCTCTTTTTTAGATGATGACTTCACTGATGAGGTCTCCGAAACAACGCTTGTCTTTTTCATACTCTCCAAAGCGGCAACACGTTTGCGCAAATTCGCCACTTCGGCTTCCAACTTCTCTATACGGCCGATATAGCTCTTTTTTTCGGCCTCCATAGCCCCGATCGACGCATTGAGTCCCTCGATCAACGAACTCAACCCGTCCAAACGCTCGCTCTGCTCCAAAATGATACGGTTCATCGCCATAAGCTTCTCTTGCGAAACCTCCTCCTGTGCAAGAAGCGTTCCAAGAGATACTCCGATCACAATTAACGGCTTATAGAGCGATTGCATCCGTCCATACCCCTCTATCGCGCCAATCTCAAATCGACACGTCTGTTTTGTGCAAAACAGGCATCGGTCTGTTCGGTACAGGCGGGATTACTCTCGCCGTAGCTGATCAACTCCATACGCGATGCGGGGATACCTTCGGCCGTAAGTGCGTCTTTCACCGCTTTGGCACGTTTCAAACCGAGCGCATAGTTGTATTCGTCCGTACCGAATTCGTCACAGTTCCCTTCGATACGTATTTTGGCATTGCCGTGGCCTCTTGCTACCTCGGCGTCTCTGGAGATCATTTGCTGCATCTCCGGCGTGATGGCATAGCTGTCGAATCCGAAATAAAGACTCTGAAAACCGTCGCTACTGCTGTTGAACCGTCCGCTGTTGTCTCCGTAGCGACCCTCGTCGATACTGACCGTATCGCCCGCTATGGTACCGCTGTCGTAAACATTGTTCGGATTGACTTTTCCGTCGGGTGCGGGCTGTCCGCACCCCACCATCGTAACCGCCGCTATCGCAACTATCCAACTTTTCTTATCGAAAACTTTGTACATGTCGTATCACTCCTTTTGATGTGTAGGTTTTACCAATCTATAGATTGCAATCTATGTGCCTCGAACGGAAACAGCAGCGTCGCACCGCTTTGCAAATTGACATAACCGACCGATGAAGCGCCGAAGCGTTGTTTAATGTACATTACAACGTTTCCGTCGGGAGAAAAACGGGGGAACTGGTTGCTTCCCGTCGTCGTCAACGGTCTTGTTTCGGGACTATCCAAAGAGGTAAGATAGATATTGAACGTATTGGCACCGAAAACCGAGCTACTTTCCCTGCTGGCATAAATGACTTTGTTCTCGAAAGCATCGCATGCGTTGTTATTGCGTCCCCGATATACCGCCTGTTTCACAGCAGCGCTTCCGATACCTTTTTTGAAAATATTGGGATACCCCAAACGATTGGAGACAAACACGATACTTTGCTCTTCTTCGGCATATTTCGCACCTACGTCGATCCCCGAAAAAGTCGTCAATCTCCGCTTTTGTCCACTTCTTAGATCGTACTCGTAGATATCCGGTTGTCCCGTCGGCGCCATCGTCAAAAGCAGTCGACTTCCGTCGCGACTGACGTCGGAGCAAACCAGCATACCTTGAGAACGAGCGATTTTGGTGCGTTGCCCCGTATAGATATTGAGCTTGTACAGCGTAGGTAAACCGTGCGTATAAGAAGTGTAATAAAAGGCCTGTTGCTTCGCATCCGCCCATTTCGGAAAGAGATTCAATCCGCCGCGAATGACGCTTTTTTGATATGCAAACGTGTAGTCGGCAACGACGATTTCACTACGACGCGGCGCCGTATATTTCGAAAAAACAATATAACGATTGATCCATGAAATGTCCGGATAGTTCAATACCGCATTAATATCCGACACCGCCTTATGCACCAAAAAAGGACGTTTGGCTACGCTATTAATCGCATAACGTTTACGAAACACTTCCGTTCCGTCCGACGCTTTAAGTAGACGAATATCGAGTTTCGCACCGCCGCTTTGCACATAGCGATATTTTATGAGATACTCTTTACTTTTTAAGGCACCGTCCCACGTTCCTCCTTCGAACGATTCCGTACGGTAAGTTCCGTCGACCAAAAAGTGACCGGAAATTTTTAAATCCGAAACAAAGAGATTGAATATCGCTTCTTCCGGGAGTGCGGAACCGTCAAGTAAGGCAACTTTTGCGCGTTGTTCCACATCCGTTTCAATCGTGAGCTTGGCATCGATCGCCAGAAGAGAAAAGGTCGACAAGAAGAACCAAATGACAATACGCACTTACGATCCTTTAACGCTTTTTTAAAGCATTGTATCAAGGTAGAGTTAAAAGAGCATTAACGCTACTGTGTTTTTTTATCCGACATTACACCCTCATGTATATTTTGTGTGACCCGGTTGAGATCGATAAACAATGAAGGATGTTCTCGCTTGATACGCGCGACGATATCGTCCAAATTGATCTTTAGCGGTTCGCCTTTTTCTTGAAGTGCTTTGATACGTTTTTGGATCTCGTCCATCGCCACAACCCATACGTCTTGGAAATCGACGGGCGTATGCTTCCATATCGCCTTTTCGAGTTTGAGATTGAAATTTTCTTGCGTCGTAGCTTGTAACGTCTTCAACAACGCCGCAATCTGTTCCATCGAAAAAAAGACCAACGCCTTTTCGGGATGCGCTTTGTCGACCACGAACATCGGACGATTTTCGTCCCACTCTCCGTTCATCAATACCAGTTCTTTTATCTTCGGATCGTCCGTCTGGCGCAGTTCGAAAATCGTATTTTCTTCTTCGTTGTATCCGAGGCTTTTCGAAAGTTCGTCGATTTTTTCTATCAATGCGCTGTTAACAATCGTCTCTTGCTTATCGTTTTCCATCTTTTGCCTTCGTCTCTTCTTTTCTATCGTAATTATACTCAAATATCGATCGAAAAAACGAAGAACTTTTCGGGTTTGAACGGAGATTATCGAAATATGTTTTCGAAATTCGGATTATTGTTTTTCAAACACGATTTTCTTCTTTCTTCTATCTCTTCCAATTTTTTTTCGATTTCCGCATATTTTTCTTCATTGAGTACAACTTCCGGCACCCTTAACAAATCGGCTTTGTATCGACCGCTAAAACCGCTTACCTTTTTCCCCGTCAAATATTCAATCGTATTGTTAACGCTTTTTATCCCGGACCCTTCGCAATGAAAAATACCGCTGGTACAGTGGCAGTCGTCGGGATAAAGTTGGTGTGCGCCGCCAATTCGGCTCTTCGTATAATAAATCGGAATATTTTGTATATCGCCGAGTACTTCGCTACCGGGTTTGGATCTTCCAACGACAACGGCAACGATCTTCGTACCCTTTTTGTTGTCTATCTCCCAAATCATAGTCTCATACGATTGCAAAAACAGTACGACCGCTCTATCCGACTTATCGACGACAAGCTTCATATGATGATGCATATCGCTACTTTCGTAAACACCTACATACCACCTCTCGTACGGTTCGG
>JALVPA010000062.1 GCA_027026055.1 Campylobacteraceae bacterium
TTTTTTTCGTACTGTTACATAGGTATTCAAATATTCAACCTATATATTTGTCCATGATATGTAGCGGTATGAAAATATCCGAAGCAAAAAAAAGGATAAAATCCTTTTTTTAAGCATGTATACACATTAGAAGTTGTACATCACACCCGCAAAGACGCTGTCGCCTCGAGGACCGTCGATCGTAGAGTGTTCGTACTCCGCTACAAAACGATAACGGGGATTGAAAGCATACTCCAAACCGATACCGAACGCCGCTCCCGTATCGTAGTTGTCTTCGTCCGTTTCGTCGATCTTTTCCCACTCGTATTCAAAGCCGACTTTTGCAAAGATACCGAGTTTTTCCGTCACTTCGTAGGTATAGACCACATCGAGCGCAAGGCTTTGATAGCTATAGTCCAAAACCTCTCCTCCCTCTTCCGCAAGACGTCGTTCGGTCACGTCGTTGCTCGCATAAGAGTAGTCGCACTCGATAGCAAAGCCTTCTCCGATACGATAACCGAAATCGATACCGAATCCGTATCCGCGATCACCGTCGAGGAAGACATCACCTTCCATCATATCGTCTCCCAAAGTGGTTAAAGCCTTTACGACGATATAGTAATCGTAGCTCTCCTCCTCTATCTCTTCGACTTCGGTCAACGCGGGTTCCACCTCTTTCAAATCGCCGCCGGCATTGGCGAAAGTGACGAGCTGTGCGGCGAGAAGCCCGCTTAGTATGATACGTTTCATCGAACTACCTTTATAATATTTCCGAATATTTTAACAAAAAAACCTTGAAATTTTCTATGGTTTGGCTATCCATCTCGTGACATCGTGCGAGAAGCGTTTCAAAGCGCTACGCACCGCCGCGACATACCCATCGGCGTCGACGGTAGGTGTCGGTTCCGTGTAAACGAAACGTTTCGTTTTAAGCAGTTTTCCCGTACGTACGTCGATAAGTACGACTTCGATATCCAGTCGGGCAAACGATCCCCGTTTGTTTACAAGATGTTTGAAATCGTGGACGACGGTTTCCAGACGATAATCCGCCATGACATTACTACTATAAGGAAGTACCGCTTTGAAAAGGCGGCTTTTTTGCAAAGTATCCACCAAGAATCCTTCGAGCAGTTTCCCCGCGGCATTGTTCCACTTTGCACTACGGTATCTGCCTCTATCCCCTTTGCCGTAAGAAAAAATCATATTGTCGTCCAACGTTTCGTTCATGCTTTCGGGATAGGCGACAATCGCCACTTTGTCGCGATAGGGTGACAAAGCGACGAAAGCGTTTTGGCTGGAGATATCGAAACCGAAGCGTTTTATCGGAGCCGCGGTTTTCATGGCGCAACCGCCCAAGAGTATCGTTGCAAGTGCCGAAAATGTCAATACTATCTCTTTGTTTTTCATTCGCCGGGTCCTTTGCGATGCGGTCTCGATTTGAAAAAGAGATCGCTCGGGCTCTCTTCGAACGACTCTATCGCTTCGCCGAGTTTATTGGAAAGCAGATGCATATCGACCGTCATCGGTTCCAAAATCTTACGTAAGTTGTAATCTCCCCTCTCAAGCGTTCGTTCCACTTTGAGTGTCAAACGATTGAAATCTTTTGCCGCTTTTGTCAATTTTTCTATGGCGGGTTTGCCGTATCGAGCAAAATCGTTCACGTTTTTAACGGCATCTTCCAAGCTTTTTCGTAAGGTGCGAAACGTCTCTTTCATTGTCACGACGGTGCGGTTGGCTTCGGTGAGGAGCGAAGCGGTGTCCGACGCGAGAGTGTCCGCTTTTTCGAGGATGTTTGCGAAATGCCGACGATTTTTTTCGCTTAGTACCTCATCGAGCGATTCGGTGAGATTTTGAAGGCGTTTAGAAAGGGTATCGATATGTTGTTTCACGGTGTAACGCCACGAAGAACGACTCGGGATAACGGGCATATCGTCCTCTTTTTCGGGACGAAGCGATTTTCCGTCCGTACCCCCTTCCAACTCAATGGAGAGCAAACCCGTCACTCCGAGCATCGTTGTCGTGGCGTACATATCGCTCATAACGGGAATCTCTTCTTTGATCGCCAAAACGACTTCGACCTTATCGAGACGTTTCGGATCGATGCGAATCGCTTTGACTCTGCCCACTTCCACACCGTGCAAGTAGACGACCGAATCGCGAGAGAGTCCCGCTACCGATTCGGTAAAATAGGTCTTGTAGTAGCGGTATTTTTGTTCGAAGCCGTATTTGGCGAGCCAAAACGCGAACAGTACGGAAGCGACACCGAAGAGTACGACGAAAATTCCCACTACGGTATAGTTGGCGCGGCTATACATCGCTTCTTACTCCTTCGCTTTTTCGGCAGGTGAACCTACGCATCGTATCGTCGTTTTTGAAAAACTCTTCGACAAAGGGATGGTCGTTTCGAAGCACGTCGTCCAACGTGCCCTGCGCCACCGTTTTTTTGTCCGCAAGTACCGCCATTCGATCGACGATATTAAAAATCGTGTCCAAATCGTGTGTGATCATCACCACCGTAATGCCCAACATTTTACGTAATTCTACTATAAGTTTATCAAAGTTGCGTGCACCGACGGGATCAAGTCCCGAAGTCGGCTCGTCCAAAAAGAGCAGTTTCGGCTCCATCGCCAGCGCTCTCGCCAACGCCGCACGCTTGATCATCCCGCCGCTTAGCTCCGAAGGATAGAGCGCGCCCACATGCGGTTGGAGTCCCACCATCGCGATTTTGCTGCGTACCAACTCTTTACGCATCTTCGGCGAAAGCGTCGTGTACTCTTTGAGCTGGATTTCGATGTTTTCGGCGACCGTCAACGACGAATAGAGCGCACCGAATTGAAAGAGTATCCCCCACTCTCGACGCAACGCTTGCGCATCGTCGTAGCTTAGGGTCGAAAGTCTTTTGCCCAGTACGGAGATTTCGCCCGCATCGGGACGCAACAACATGATGATCTCTTTCATCAATACCGATTTTCCCGATCCGCTCTGGCCCAAAATGGCGAATATCTCGCCTTCTTTTACGTCCAAACTCACACCGTCATGTACGGTATGGCTACCGAAACGCGTTACGATGTTTTCCACTTCGATGATCGTTTTCACCAACCCATCTCCGTATAAAAGACCGAAAAGAGCGCATCGAAAGCAATCACCGTAAAGATGGCGTTGACGACCGATGCGGTGGTGTGCAATCCGATACTCTCGGTGTTGTCGGAGACACGAAATCCTCTAAAGCATCCGATAGCGGCAATCGCAAATGCAAAAACCGGCCCTTTGATCATACCGAGGATATAGTGCTTCACTTCCAGCGTTTCGTTCAGACGCTGTACAAACTGATCGAAAGAGATGCCAAGCTCCATCGTCGAAGCGACGATACCGCCGAAAATACCTACGATGTCTGCGAAAAATATCAAAAGCGGCAAGGCAATCGTAAGTGCGACGATACGTGGCAAAACCAAAAAGTTGTAAGGATCGAACCCCATTGTTTGCATCGCCGCGATCTCTTCGGTGATTTTCATCGCTCCTATTTCCGCCGTATAAGCCGAACCGCTGCGTCCCGCAATGACGATAGCGGTGATCATCGGTCCGAGTTCGCGTGTCATAGAGATTCCCACCGTATCGACTATAAAGATATCCGCGCCGAATTTCGCCAACTGAACCGCACCTTGATAGGCGATAACCATTCCGACCAAAAAAGCGGTCATGCCCACGATGACAAGCGCGCTAAAGCCCGATTGGTAGATATGATAGACCGTTTCTTTGTAGCGAAAAGCGCCGGGATGCCTCAGCAGATAAAAAAAGGTATAGACCACCCTTCCCAAAAAATCGACAAACGCTTTGAGATCTCGAACTCCTTCGATCGTATGTTTGCCGATGCGTTCGAAAAAGGTCGTTTTTCTTTCGGGTATCGTTTCGTCTTTATGCGATACGAGCAAGCGATACATCTTCTCTTGCTGCGGGGTATAGCCCGTCACCTCCACTTGCGCATAGCTTTGTTGCGCTTCGAGAAGATGCGCAAAACAAAGAATCCCGGCACTATCGAGTGCTTCCGTTTGCGATACGTCCCAGCGGATTCGTTCGGCACGAGGAAGCGAAGCGATTTCCCGTTCTATCTCGTCGATATCCGAAAGTATCCACGTACCCGTCGCACGTATATGAAGATATTCGTTTTCTTTTCGCCATACGATATGTTTCGTTTTCATTCGAGGCTATTATAGGTGAGTTTGGATTAAGTTTCGGTATAATCTATCGACAATTTCCACGGCTTCAAGGGCAGCTATGAAACATTTCGGTCTTTCTATCTGGGGGGATGACAATTTCATCGTCCAAGGCGATACGGTCAATGTGAACTACGGCGACAAACCGTCTCTCATCGCCATTACCGAAGAGATACGTCAACGCGGTTACAAAGGACCGCTTCTGTTGCGTTTTCCGCATTTGATGAAAAAACAGCTCGACACCCTTTTTCGCGCTTTTTCCAAAGCGCGAAAAGAGTTCGGTTACAAAGGCGACTTTCATGCCGTTTTCCCTCTCAAGGTCAACCAATTCCCCAATTTCGTACAAACCTTGATGGAGGTCTCCGAACCTTACGGATACGGACTTGAGGCGGGTTCCAAAGCCGAATTGATTGTCGCTATGAGCCATACGCCCGTCGGCGCGCCGATTACGGTTAACGGCTTCAAAGACAAAGAGATGATTTCGTTGGCCTTTATCGCCGCGAAAATGGGGCACAATATCACCGTCACCATCGAAGGACTCGGAGAGCTCGAAACCATCATCGCCGTCAACGAAGAGTTCAACGCCGATTCACACACGCCCGTGACGCCTCACATCGGCGTTCGTATCCGTTTGCACAGTTCGGGCATCGGTATTTGGGCGAAAAGCGGCGGTTATAGCTCCAAATTCGGTCTGACCTCCACCGAACTGCTCGAAGCCTACGAAATGCTGAAGCGATACGGATTGATCGAGAAACTGCGTATGATACACTTTCATATCGGTTCGCAAATGAGCGATATCGCACCGCTTAAAAAAGCGTTGCGCGAAGCGGGCAATATCTATGCCGATCTCAAAAAACGCGGCGCCTCTTCGCTCGGCGCCATCAATATCGGCGGCGGACTCGCCGTCGAATACGCCCAGCACGGGCATATGCAAGAGCGCAACTACTCCTTGGGTGAATTTGCCAACGACGTGGTCTTTTTGATGCAAGAGATCGCCAAACGCAAAGGAGTCGACGAACCCGACATTTATACCGAATCGGGACGTTTCGTCGCGGCGTCGCACGCGGTACTCGTCGCACCCGTGTTGGAACTCTTTTCTCAAGAGTATACCGCCAAAGGATTGCGCCTCAAAAAGAACAATCCGCCGCTGATCGAAGAGCTCTACGATCTTTACACTTCTATCAAACGCGCCAATGCCCGCGAATACCTGCACGACGCGCTCGATCATATGGAGAGTTTGCTAACGCTTTTTGATCTGGGCTATATCGACCTCGAAGATCGTTCCAATACCGAAATTCTCGTCAACCTTATCATTAAAAAAGCGATCGGATTGCTCAAAAACGAAGGTACCGACGAGCTTAAAAAACTTCAAGATCGTATCCAAGAGAAATATCTCGTCAATTTTTCGCTTTTTCAATCTCTACCCGATTTTTGGGGATTGGGTCAGCACTTTCCGATTATGCCGCTGGACAGACTCGACGAAAAGCCGACCAATCCCGCCAGTATCTGGGACATTACGTGCGACAGCGACGGCGAAATCGGTTTCGACAGAAACACGCCGCTGTATCTACACGATATCGACGTGACGGAAGAAGAGTATTTTTTGGGATTTTTTCTTACGGGTGCGTACCAAGAAGTGCTGGGTATGAAACACAACCTCTTTACCCATCCCACCGAAGCGGTGATTACTTTCGACGAATCGGGCGCTTATCGCATAGAGCGCATAATAGAAGCGCAAAACCTCTTGGACGTGCTCGAAGATCTCGAATACGATACGGGGTATATCGACAAACGGCTCAAACGCCGTATCGAAGAGTCCTCTTTGTTGACACCCGAAGAGAAACAAGAGACCTTGGGAAAACTTTACCTCTATTTAAGCGAAAACAGCTATCTTAAAACGATTCAAGCGATTAACGAACGTACGGAGACGGACAAAGGATGAATCCTTTCAAGCTTATCAAAGACGATTTCGACAATGTTAAACGCAACGACCCCGCTTTGCATTCGACTTTCGAACTCTTTTTCAACTATCCTGGCCTTTGGGCGTTGCTTTTTTACCGACTGGCGCATTGGTTCTACGTACGCGGTTTGCGATTTGTTCCTCGTCTCATTTCGGCTATCGGCATGTTTTTGACCACCATCGATATCCATCCCGGCGCCAAAATCGGACGGCGCGTCTTTATCGATCACGGTACGGGGGTGGTCATCGGCGAAACGGCGGAGATCGGAGACGACGTGCTTATCTATCAGCAAGTGACTCTCGGCGGCGTCAGTACGAATCCGGGCAAACGCCACCCTACCGTCGAAGACGGCGTGGTGATTGGTGCGGGAGCCAAAGTACTGGGCAATATCACCATCGGACGCAATTCAAAAATCGGCGCCAACTCCGTCGTCATCAAAGACGTTCCTGCAGACAGTACCGCGGTGGGCATTCCCGCACGCATTCTCAAACGCGGTTATGATGTCAGTCCGCTTAGTCACAACAAAATTCCCGATGTCAACAAAGAACTCTTCGAATATCTGCTTCGTCGTATCGAGCTGCTCGAAGAGGCGCTTCCCGAATCGAAAAAATCGAAAGTCAAAGAGATGGACAAACGCCTCGAAGAGCTTTACGACAGCTTTATCCACTCGATGGATTGAGCTGTTTTTTCACACTCTGTAGATTCGTGCTTTAGCTCTTTGCTTTTACCATACAAGCTCAAGCCGATTTTGGCTATAATTGTTCGCTATTCTATCCATAAGGACGACCATGCAACCTTTGCTTTCTCAACGCATTCGACGCCTTTCGCCGTCTTTGACCATCGCCATTTCGTCGTTGGCGCGCGAACTCAAAGCCGAGGGCAAAGATATCCTCTCCTTTTCGGCGGGCGAACCCGATTTCGGTACGCCGGAACGTATCAAAGAAGAGGCGAAAAAAGCGATCGACGAAGGTTTCACGCACTACACGGCGGTGCCCGGCATACCGGAGCTTCTCGAGGCGATTGCCTACAAACTCGAACGCGACAACAATCTGACCTACGCACCGAGCGACATTATCGTAAGCAACGGTGCGAAACAGTCGCTTTTCAACCTCTTTCAAGCCGTACTCGACGAAGGCGACGAAGCGATCATTCCCGCTCCGTATTGGGTGACCTATCCGGAGCTTGTCAAGTATGCGGGCGCGACTCCCGTTACGATAGAGACACACGACGAAAGCGGGTTTAAAATCACGCCCGAGCAACTCGAAGCGGCTATCACGCCCAAAACCAAAATGCTCGTTCTCACCTCTCCGTCGAATCCTACGGGTTCGGTCTACAGCAAAGAGGAGCTTGAAGCGCTTGCCAAAGTACTCGAAGGTACCGACATTCTCGTCGCAAGCGACGAAATGTACGAAAAACTGGTCTACGGCGTCGATTTTACCGCGACGGCTAGCATCAATGAAGATATGTATCGCCGTACCGTCACTATCAACGGTCTGAGTAAATCGGTGGCGATGACGGGATGGCGCTTCGGCTATCTCGCCACGCCGAATAAAGAGTTGATTTCCGCGATGAACAAACTTCAAAGTCAAAGCACCTCAAACATCAACTCCATCACCCAAAAAGCGGCGATTCCCGCGCTACGCGGCGAAGTGGACGACGAGATAGAAACGATGCGCCAAGCTTTCGAAGAACGTGCCAAAGAGGCGGTCGAACTTTTCAACGCCATAGACGGTTTGAGCGTTTTGCCTCCGAAAGGGGCTTTTTATCTCTTTGTCAACATTAAGGCTATTACCGACGATTCGATGGCGTTTTGCGAAGAACTCCTCAAAGAAGAAGGGGTTGCCGTCGTGCCCGGAGAAGGTTTCGGTAGCAAAGGCTACTTCCGTTTCTCTTTTGCCACCGACATCGATACCATTCGAGAAGGGATCCGACGTATCGAACGTTTCGTTTCCAAGCGGCGCTAACATAAGGAGCGCCGATGTTACGCGCCACTTTTTTGTTTCTTCTTGCTTCTTCATTACTTGTATCGGCAAATATCTCGGATAAACGCAACACGACATCCGCGCGCGTGCCTGTGGACTTTTCGATGGTCATTAGCGGCGGTGTCAGTCTCGGCGCGTACGAATCGGGCTATAACTGGGCGATTATCAAAGCGCTCAACAAAATGCACGATACGAAGGATTTTCCTCTCAACCCGACGCTGCGTTCCGTTGCCGGCGCGTCGGCAGGTTCGATCAACGCTTTTTTAAGTGCGATCTATTGGTGTCAGCGTAGCGACAACGACGAACAAAATCGTGTCGAAGAGAATCTTTTTTTTGAGACTTGGGTTGATCTCGGTATCGACGATTTATTAATCGAAGGGCGCGATTCCGACAACAAAAGCACCCTTTTTAGTCGAAAAAAGCTCAAAGAAAAAGCCGACAAAATTATCGCTCATCTTAAAAAACCGGTATTTAAAGAGGAATGTCGTGTGCCGATGGGTTTTGCGGTGACCAAAGTGACACCAATTATAGAAGAGTTTCAGGGTATTCGTATCAAAAACCAATCTTTTTCCGTTCCGTTGGACTTTGTCGTGACAAACGGTAAAGTATCCATACGAAACAAAAAGCTCGACAATACCAATACGCAGTTTTATCTTGCGATACCCGGCATCGAAAACGACGCGCAAAAAATCGTAAAGGTACTGTTTGCTTCCTCCGCTTTCCCCGGTGCGTTTCAACAGGTCAAACTCGATTATATTTACAAAGGTAAAAAAGGAACAGGATACTTTATAGACGGCGGCGCGTACAACAATGTTCCGCTCGATCTTGCAACCGAATTGGCGGCAAACACTCGCTATTTCGTTTTTATGGATCCCTCCAATATGCGAAAGGAATCGCCGCGACAAACATCCAAAGAAGCAGAAGAGATCCCCGTCGGCTTTTTGAGCGCCGGGTTCGGTCCGCTCGGATCCTCCGTAGAGATATTTCAACAAATGAAACTCTACGAAGCGATCAATCGCTACTTTCGCGGACATCCCGAACGTCGATTATTGCTATCTACCAGATATTTTCCTTTGACCGCCGGGTTTTTGGAACATTTCGGCGCTTTTTTGGATCGAAACTTCAGACTTTACGATTATCATGTAGGCGTTTACGACGCCGTCTACAACCTTGCCGCCAAACTCAAAAAGTTAAACTACTTTCCAAAGTTGACGCAAGAAGAGCTAATGGACAAAATCGCCGAAGTTCTCGAGATACCTGTAAATAAAGACGCATACACCGCCTATCGCTTTTTCAAAGCGATAGAGTTCGGTTACGAACCGCCCTCTACCACACACCGATATGCCGCGATCTATAAAGCTTTCGATACTTCCGTACCCGATAACGAACGCTACACAACGGAAGCATTCAAACGTTTTCTTGCCAACCTCGATACGCGCTACGTTCGTTTCGAAAAACACGCTTTTGTTGCCAATGCCAGACGTAATCTCGACCGGTGGGCGGCACGCCCCCTACGCAAATTGGTCAATCGTATCACCACACTCGAAAACGAAAGAGCGGAAATCTATCCGGAATATACCGCTACGGCGATTGGCATCGGTATGGGAGCATGGCTTTTGGGCGGTATGCTCAAAGAGAAAAACGGATGGGATGTTTTGCCGATCAACGCTCCCGTCGACAAAGGAAAGGAAGGCTATCGCAACGCACTGCGTATTTTGCCGACGGAAGTCGCCGCGGATACTTCCAACGGCGGTCTTTCGTTGGGTTACGAGGCCTACTATTATCGCAACATAGGCTATCTCGACGGATTTGATTTGAAACTCAACTATGTGCTCAACGACGATATCGGAGACTATCTACGATTAGACTTGGACGCCTTTAACGAATATGACGACTTTTTGAAGATCGGGGGCGGAATCAGCGCTTTCGGCAATATGGAAGGAAGATTTTACGAACCCGACAATGCATGGGGCGGAAATCTCTATCTCGATGTCGTCGATATTTTTCGTTTGACCTACGTACATCGCTTCGGCGACGTGCGCGATCACAACTATTTCTTTATCGGGATCGAAAATCTTCCTTCGTTGCTCTACTGGATTACACGTTAGAGGGTGTTTTTTTGATAGAACGTTTGGCGACATAGAGGATAAGGGCGACAATGGCGCCCAAAAAAAGAGGCGCTATCCACGGGTGTTTTTTGATTTTTTCAAAAAGCATGATGACCGTATCGCTGGCGAAATAGGCACCGATACCGATCACACAAACAAAAAGAATCGATGCGAAAAAGTTGTAAAAGACAAAGCGCGTAAAAGGATATTTGCTCATTCCCATCACCAACGGCACAAGTGTCTTGACGCCGTAGATAAACTTCTGGACAAACACCGCATAGCGGCCGTAACGACGCATGATTACCGTAGCCATCGCGAGATAGCGGCGATGCTTTTTAAAGTACGGCATGACCTCTTTTTTGTGATAACGCGCCAGATAAAAAAGAAAGTTGTCCCCCATGAAATTGGCAAGCGACGCCACAATCAACGCCAACGTCAAATTCATATGTCCCAAATAGGAAAAAACCCCCGCCGCCGCCACGATAAAAAACGAACCGCCGAAACTGAAAAAGGCCACCGCCAAATAGCCCCATGTCTCAAGTGATGAAAAATCCATCCGTATCCCTTTGTCTCTTTGGGCGTATCATACCCTATCGGGGTTAACCTTTTTAGAGGTAGTCTCGCAATACCATTGCAAAATGCAAAACGAAAAGGTTCAAAATAAAAATCGCCATCGAAGAGCCGCGAGAGAGAAAATGTTGCAGCGGCGTGCGTTCTTTGCCGTTGGTACGCAGAGCGATAACGAAGTGTATCAGTGTTACGACTAATAAAACGGCGACGATGGAGAGCTTGATACGCAATGCGTCGATGACTTTATTGTGCACGTTTTGATCGAGCAAAACGTGCATCAGTCCGTTATGCGTAATCATCAAGATACCCGTTGTGAGGAGTATGAGTAACGAAGCGACTTCAAACCAACCGAAAATCGGTCCTATATGCGGATATACATCTTGTTGCGCTTTTTTATCTCGCATCGAGACACCCAGCACAAACATAAAAATCGAACCGCCGATCCAAGCAATCGCCGCAATCAAGTGCAAGTGTAACGACCAACCCATTATCCGTGCTCCATCGTACAGTATTGTGCCGCATTGTTTTCATGCAATCTTTTGGCGAACTTCAAAGATGCGATATCGAAGGCGGTCGTATCGGGCGGAAGCAAAAAGACGTCGATGCCTCTTTGTTGAAGTTCGCCGAAAGTTCTCAACCCGATATTTTTGATATAAACGCGCTCAACGCCCAACGTATCAAACCAGGCAAAAAAGATATCAGATGTGTCTCTTCGGCAAGGATTGAAAACGATACGATATTGCTCTTTTTCGATCAACAAGAAACGCGACGTTTTTCTCAATCCTTCAGTTACGATACTGCTGTGTGCCGCATAAGGTACCAGAATCATTCGCTCTCTATCTTTAATACCGCCATAAAAGCTTCTTGAGGTACGTTGACCTTACCGATCGCCTTCATGCGTTTTTTTCCCGCTTTTTGTTTTTCGAGCAGTTTGCGTTTACGCGTGATGTCGCCACCGTAACATTTTGCCGTTACGTTTTTGCCCATCGAACGCACATTCGTACGCGCGATGATAGTATTGCCGATGCTGGCTTGGATAGCCACCTCGAAAAGTTGTCTGGGGATAAGCTCTTTGAGCTTTTCGACAAAGGCAAGTCCCCTACTGCGCGCCTTTTCTCTGGGAACGATGATCGAAAGCGCATCGACCACTTCGCCGGCAACGCGAATGTCGAGTTTGACCAAATCGCCGGGACGAAATTCTATCGGTTCGTAGTCGAAACTGGCGTAGCCTTTGGTGACGGTCTTGAGTTTGTCGTAAAAATCCATCACGATCTCGTTCATCGGGATATCGTACTCCATCAAGACGCGCGATTCGTTGAGATAATCCATCTTCACTTGTACGCCGCGGCGTTCGTTGAGGAGTTTGATGAGATTGCCCACATAATCGTTCGGAGTCAAGATCGTCGCTTTGACGTACGGTTCGTAGATCGTGTCGATTTTACTGGCGTCGGGCATCTCTGAGGGGTTTTGGATGGTGAGCTCTTCGCCGTTGGTGAGTTTTACTTTGTACACGACACTGGGCGCGGTAGCGATGAGATCAAGCCCAAACTCACGCTCCAAACGCTCTTTGACCACCTCCATGTGCAACATTCCCAAAAAGCCGACGCGAAACCCCGAACCGAGAGCGGCGGAAGATTCGGGCTCAAAGCTGAGTGCGGCGTCGTTGAGTTTGAGCTTGTTGAGCGCATCTCTGAGATCCTCGAACTTGTCGGTTTCTATCGGATAGATCCCCGCAAAAACAAAAGGCTTGGCGGGTTCGAAACCGCCGATAGGCTCGGAAGTGGGAAATTTGGCGTCGGTGACGGTGTCGCCCACTTGCAACGCTTCGACCGTCTTAAGACCCGTTACGACGATACCTACTTCGCCTGTGGCCAAAGTATCGGTTTTGATCGGTTTGATGGGATGCGGATACATCAAGTCAAGCACTTGATGCTCTTCGTTCGTTCCCATGATACGGATCTTTTGTCCCTTTTCGATCTCCCCTTCGAAAACGCGCACCAACGCCAAAGCGCCGAGATAGTTGTCAAACCAACTGTCGTAGATCAACGCTTTGGTCGGCGCCGATTCGTTGCCGTTCGGCGCGGGGATGCGATCGACGATCATCTCCAATAGTTCGGGTACTCCTACGCCCGTTTTGGCGGAGACCAGCGCATGCTCCGTCGCGTCGATACCGATCGCTTCTTCAAGCTCTTCGAGTACCTTGTCGGGATCGGCGGCGGGCAAGTCGATTTTGTTGACGACGGGGATGAGTTCGAGATCGTTTTCGATGGCGATATAGACGTTAGCGATGGTTTGCGCCTCGACCCCCTGGGCGGCATCGACGACCAAAAGCGCTCCTTCGCACGACGCCAACGAACGGCTCACTTCGTACGAAAAGTCGACGTGTCCCGGCGTATCGATGAGATTGAGTACGTAGTGTTCGCCGTCTTTATAGTAATCAAGGCGTACGGATTGGGCTTTGATGGTGATGCCGCGCTCTTTTTCGATATCCATCGTATCCATCACCTGCGCGCTCATCTGACGTTCGCTGATCGCACCGCACTCTTGGATGATGCGATCCGCCAACGTGCTCTTGCCGTGGTCGATATGAGCGATAATGGAAAAGTTGCGGATATTGCTTTGAGGTACTTTTGTTGCCATAGGCTTATCTATCCTTCCTCAATGGCGTTTGTCATTTCAGTTCGAAGAGCGAATTGACGCTTTCGTTGTTATAAA
Source organism: Campylobacteraceae bacterium (assembly GCA_027026055.1). Lineage (GTDB taxonomy): Bacteria > Campylobacterota > Campylobacteria > Campylobacterales > Sulfurovaceae > JALVPA01. The sequence continues at coordinate 13,527 of JALVPA010000062.1, forward strand.
CGCGTCGGATTACCTCTCCGAGCATTGAAGCGGTGGAGAGCATCTTGATCTTTTCGGAACTTTTTTTGAGCGGAATGGTGTTGGCGACGACCAATTCGTCAAGCGCGCCTTTTTCGATGCGATCGTACGCCGGCCCCGAAAGTACAGGGTGAGTACAACATGCCATGACGGAGTTGGCGCCGCGTTCTTTCAGTGCGGCTGCGGCGTGTACCATCGTTCCTGCGGTATCGACCATATCGTCGATCATAATGACGTCTTTGCCTTCGACGTCGCCGATAATGTTCATCACTTCGCTTTCGTTGGCGCGTTCTCTGCGCTTATCGACAATAACCATATCCAGTCCCAGCTTGCTGGCGAAATATCGTGCGCGCGCAACACCGCCGATATCGGGTGACGCAATGACAGGGTTGGCGAAGTTTTTGGCTCTGATGTAGTCCATAAACAAAATCGCGCCGTAGAGATTGTCGACGGGGATATCGAAAAAGCCTTGAATCTGCGAAGCGTGCAGATCGACCGTGACCATACGGGTGATACCCGCCGTTTCCATCAGATTCGCCACCAATTTGGCGGAGATGGGTACGCGCGGTGCGGCCTTACGATCCTGTCTGGCATACCCGTAATAAGGTACGACGGCGGTGATCGATTTCGCCGAAGAGCGTTTGAGCGCATCGGTCATGATGAGCAGTTCCATCAAGTTGGCGTTGGCGGGCGCGCAAGTGGGCTGAACGATAAAGACGTCTTTGCCGCGTACGCTTTCGGCGATCTGTACGGAGATCTCGCCGTCGCTGAAGCGATTGATATTGGCCTGAGAGAGGGGGATTTCCAAATAGTTCGCGATCTCTTCGGCAAGTTGGGGATTGGCCGTACCCGAAAATATCATATATCCGCTCATGATCAATGTCCCTTTGCATTGGCGTTTCGCATCACCGCAACGTCGATTTTCAATGCGGTAACAGATGGGCGTATTGTACACAAAATCGCATAAAAAGGGGATTTAAAGCACTTTGATACTACACTATTGAGCAAAAAACGGGACGGTTGCGTGATACGACACTTTTTTAGAAAAATCGCCACACATAAAGACAAATTCGATCATATTTTGGACAAATACCGTATCCCCAGAGAGTACTTCAACATCAACCGAAAAATGATCACAAAAGGGGTGCTCGTAGGGCTCTTTTGGGGCTTTATCCCGATGCCGTTTCAGATGGCGGGGGTGATGATCACCACTCCTCTGATGAAATTCAACGTGCCTATAGGCTTGGCGACCGTTTGGCTCTCCAATCCCGTCACCTATCCTCCCTTGTGGTATTTGGAGTATCTCACGGGTAATTTCATACTAGGACGCGACGGTATCGATCACGTTGAGTTGACGATGGAGTGGTTCAAGAGCAATTGGGACGCCATCGTCGTACCGCTTTATGTCGGTACGGCGTTTTACTCTACGGTAGTGGCGTTTTTGATCTATTTGTTTCTCAATTGGTTATGGAAACGTTCCGCATGCAGAGAGTGGAAATCGCGCAAAAACCGTCGCTTTAGCGAATGACGGCGCCGCCTATAAGTCTGTCTCCGTCGTAAAAAGCGGCCGCTTGTCCTTTGGCGACGCCGTAAACCGGAGTATGTAACGTAACTTTTCCTTTTCCCCTCTCGTCGATGACGACGTTGCACGGTACGCTTTGAGAACGGTAACGCACTTTCACTTCGCACTCTCTTTTTCTAAAAGGTTCGAATAGATTGATCGTATCGATTTCGAAAGTATCGGTAAGCAGTTCCTCTTTTTTGCCGACAACGATTCGGTTGTTTTCCGCATCGACTCCGAGCACGTAGTGAGGTTCGTGCGCGCCGTGTACGTAAAATCCCCGACGTTTTCCCACGGTATAGTGCATATAGCCTTTGTGATGCCCGACGACATTGCCCTCTTTATCCACCGTTTCGCCGGGTTTGTCTATCCGCATATGGCGTGCCAAGACCTCTTCATAGCTGTTTTCGACGAAACAGATTTCGCTGCTTTCGGGTTGTTCGGCGAAACTTTTAAGTGGTGCAATCTCTGAGGCAAAAGCTTTGACATCGGATTTTTTCCAGTTGCCCAAAGGAAAAATCAGTCGCGGCAACACCTCTTTTTTAACTTCGCAAAGAAAGTAACTCTGATCTTTGAGCGGATCTTCCGCAGCATAGACGAAATTTCCGTCGCACTTGATGTAATGCCCCGTCGCGATCTTCTCCGCACCGATACTATCGGCAAAGGAGACCATCTCGCCAAATTTGATGGTACGGTTGCACATGACGCAGGGATTGGGCGTGAAGCCTTTGCGGTAACTCTCTACGAAATAGTCGTAAACTTCCGATTTGAAGCGTTCGGAGAGATCGTGAAAATGTACCTCTATTCCTAAAAAGTCGGCGACTTTTTGCACTTTTTGCCAATTTTCTTCGTGATAGCCCGGCTTGTCGTGCAATTTCATATAGACGCCTACGACCTCGTATCCTTCTCGTTGAAGCAATACCGCCGTCACCGTCGAATCGACACCCCCGCTCATCCCTACCAATACTTTTTGCGCCATCACTTCTCCTCGGACATTTCCTCGTTTTTCTCCGATACGTCGCCGATAAAACGTTCGAGGAGATACTCTTTGTCGGCGGGCATAAGATCGTCGGGTACCTCTTGTCCTATCGAAAAATAGCTCATAGGCAACCGATAAAGCAACATAAAATTGAGCAAGGTACCCAAGTGTCTCGTTTCGTCGAACTTGCTGATAATCAACGCATCGGGATTGAGGAAAGAGAAGTTTTTGTAAATATCGTCCATATCCTCGTATTTGACCGTGGCGGAAAGTACCAAATGCACTTCGAGATCTCGGGTCGTTTCCGATTGTACATATTCGGTAACGCGGATAAATTTTTTCGTATCGTACGGGGACATCCCCGCCGTATCTACCAAGATAATGTCGTAAGACTCCAGTGCTTCGATGCGTTCTTTGAACATCGCGGGATCGGAGACGTTGTAGTGTTCGATTTGCATGATATCCGCATAATGCGTCAACTGTTCGACGGCACCCACTTTGTAGCTGTCGAGATTGATAAGCGCCACTTTGTACGGATGCGGCATCAAATAGGCGTATCTCGCCGCCAATTTGGCTATGGTTGTCGTCTTGCCCACTCCCGTCGGTCCGATCAGCATGATCATTTTCGGCGTATCGAGACGCTCTTCTTTGACACGCAAAGCGTCGTCTATCTCTTCCAATAGGTACGAGACCAACAGCGTCTTCTCTTCCAATATCGGCGAACCTTCCAAAGAGGCCAACATCTTGTCGATCCATTCGGGTGCGATTCCTTTTCGGACGAAAAGCGCTTTGACCTCATTCGCAAGCGGCGTTCGCTCCGACGGCAAGATTTCGGCACGCATACGTTGCAACTCCGACTTCATCGCGCCGATCTCCTCCGCCAATATCTCTTCGTCGTTTTTGGAAGTTTCGCTTTTCGGAATGAACGAGCGTTGCATGAAAAGTTCTTTGGGGACGGCAATAGTGATTTCGGCACTTAAGGTGCCGTTTTTTTCTTTACGCTGTGCCGCCGCGACGATTTGCAAATCGATATCGCCGTACTTCTCTTTGGCAAGCGTATAGGCTTCGGAAGGAGTCGGTGCGATAAATGTTTCGTGTATCATTATAGTTACCTCTGTATGAAACTTAAAGGAATCAGTATCGAGTCGCGCTCGCTCCAGTGCGGATGCGGCAACGTCAAGTCGTTACGTTCCATGCGACGATCGTCGTAAAAAATCAGATCCAAGTCGAGTGTTCTCGGCGCATTTTTAAAGGTACGTTTACGTCCGAAACGTTTTTCGGTACGCAGTAAAAAATGCAACAAAGCACGCGGATTCAATCGCGTCTCGACCGTCATGACGGCATTGTAAAAATCGGGTTGATTTGCATAACCGAACGGCGGATTTTTCAAAATCGGCGATGTTTCTACGATGGCAATCGCATCTTTTCTCCGCCGTAAAAAAAC
>JALVPA010000063.1 GCA_027026055.1 Campylobacteraceae bacterium
TCAAAGGCCCGTGCGGGAGGACGGTAGCGTCATTGTCGCCGAATACGTATACGACGTTATGCGGTTACGAGTTGCGCGCCTCAAAAGTCAAAAGATACGGAAAATTCGATTGGCGTTATACGATAAAGATATCGCCGTCGAAACGTTAATTTACGTATCTCAGTAAGCGGTGTAAAACGCCTTTACCCTCTCGTCGACTCGAATCATGCGGTGCAGATAGCTACGCAAATCGCCGCGGGTATATTCGAGACGAAGTTTTTTCGGATCGACGGCGCGCGACAACGCTACGTAAAATTGGCTGGGGGCGAAGATGGTATCGACGTTGCATACCAAATTGTCGATACTCATCCCTTGGCTTTTGTGTATCGTTACCGCATAGGCGAGTTTGAGGGGAAACTGCGAAAAGGTCGCCGCGGAGACTTGCTCCATCGTGCCGTCTTCCGCAACTTCCATTTCCAACAAATCGAAATCGTGCCGTTCCACTCGCACAAAGGCGTCTTTTTTTTCGACAAGGATGTACGCCTCGTCGATATCGCGTACGATACCGCGCTCTCCGTTGATATATTTGCCCCATTTGTTAACGGTAAAAAGTACCGGCGCGCCCACTTTGAGCGTGAGTCTCTCGTTTGCAGGAAGCATGCGAATCCAGTTTTCGAGTCGCTTTTCGGAAAGCTTGGTATGCGGACGAATATCGGCGAAAAGTATCGTCTCTTCGCTCTCTATCCTATTGAGACGTTCGCGATTGAGCTTGTCCACTTCGTCGTTGCGACCGAAAAGCGACGTGGGTTCGTCCGAAAGCTCGTGATGTTGTAAAGCTTCGAGATAGGCTTCGACCGCTTCGTCGCAGACGCCATAGCGTATCTTGGAAAGTATTTCGGCAAATTCGGCATCTTGCGTCCGTTTCATTTCGGTCAACTCGATCGTCGTCACGTCGAAACGCTCCCACACCTCCGATTCGAACGCATAAAGCCGCTGCGAAAAAAGCGACGATGCGCCCGAGTTTCGCGCTACGGGCGGCAGCTGGAAAAAATCGCCGACAAGCATGATACGTCCGCCGTAATCGTATTGTTGTAAACGATAGGCGATCATCTCCAAAAGCGTCGCGCTCACCATCGAAATTTCGTCGATGACGATGAGGTCTGTCGTACGCAGTGTTTTTTTGAGATCCGAGAGTCGCTTTTTGGCACGCCTGTCTTGTTCGACGAGTCTTTCCAAAGAGTCTGCAATACCGAAGACGAAAAAGCTGTGAAGGGTAAATCCACCGATATTGACGGCGCTGACACCCGTCGAACCGAGTGCAACAACCTGTTTTCCCGCTTTGCGGTAATGACGAATCACCTCGTTGGTGATGTAGCTTTTGCCCGTACCCGCACCGCCTGTCAAAAAGACATTACCGTGCTTGAGCGCTTCGAGTACGTCGGTTTTATCTACCATATCCCGGCCTATCGACGATACCGTAACGACACCTACCGCGTATCGGTTTGCCGCTACGAAGCGCCGTAGGCATATCGCTTTGCGCATCGCCTATGGAAAATCGTAGCTCCGTAATCAACCCTCTTTTACAAACCAACGCCGCCTTCTCTCCCGTCCCTTTACCGAAACTGCGTTCGACGGCGTTACGTATGCGCTCCAATGTAAGACGTTTTCCCATATTTTCCTTGAAAAGGCGCGCCACTTCACTGCTACGTACCGCTTCGCTCAAACGTATCGCGTCGGCAAAGTAGCTTTCGGCATCCGTACCGTAACATGTGCCGTGCTTGATCCACTCGTGTCTATGCAAATAGCCCGTCGCCGCGGCGGGCATCACCGCTTCGAGCGCATGGCGCGTCTGCAGCGTGAGCTTCGGTTCGGGGAGTTTGTGCCACTCGCCGCGTTTATCTGCTGCAACATATCGTTTGGGGACGTTACAGTAAACGTTTCGTCTCGGTTGCGGCCACAAGCCGTGCAACGTAAACTCTCCGTTTCGCGCCCATTGTGAACGAAAAGATTTACGGCACTCTTTTGCTCTGCGGTGCGTTTCGCAAAAGGCGTTTTGCCAGCTGAGCGAAAGCAGATTTTCTTTGGAGATTGCGGGTCGTTTTCGTGTTTGTGACGGAAGCGACTCGGCGACGCTTTTGTGTTCGTTTGCCGCTACGTCTTTACTTTCGTATAGGGGCGTACCGCGAAGAGGCCTAAGAGTCATACAGTCGTCGTCGACCCAGCGTTGCGAAGGCTGCTCGCCTTCGACTTTGACGAGGTATTGTCCTTTGTGATGGCGCACCATCGTATAAGGACGGTGCATATCCACACGAAGCGCATGGGTGTTTTTCGTATGTTTGAGATTGTCGTACAAATCGCAGGTTTTGGCGGGATAGAGCGTCATATCCGCCCAAAGTGTCGCCGAAAGTACGATCAAAACTATTTGTTTCAACATGGTGTTCGCTTTTCCCCTCTTTCGTTTTTCATGACCGCATTATAACCATATCGTGGCTTTTTTTGCAATATTTTCCAGTATAATGAAACGAAAATTTTGTAGAGGGATAAACGGATGAGACTTGTCGTCGCGCTTACAGGCGCCAGCGGTACCGCACTCGGAGAAAAATTTGTTGCCTATTTGCCCGATAATGTGGAAGCGCACGTCATCGCTTCCGAAAACGCTTTGACGGTAGAACGTTACGAAAACAAAAAGGTCGTCTTCTATCGTGACGACGATATCGCCGCCGCCGTATCGAGCGGTTCGTTTCGTACCGATGCGACGGCAATCGTACCTTGCTCTATGAATACGTTGGCGAAAATCGCTTGCGGTATCGCCGACAATCTCCCCACTCGCGTCGCCGCCGTTGCGATCAAAGAGCGCAAACCGCTGCTACTCGCTCCCAGAGAGATGCCTTTTTCGGCGATTGCACTGGAAAACATGCACAAACTCGCCGCTCTCGGCGTCGTTGTCGCACCGCCCGTGATGGGGTACTATGCGCGGGTGGAGACGCTTGAGGAGATGGAACGATTTGTCATCGGAAAGTGGTATGATGCGTTGGGTATCGAACACTCGCTCTTCAAACGGTGGGGAGATGACGATTAAGAGTGAAGTGTACGGAGTTGTGGTATGCTTTTGCACGAAAACCCGCGAAAGGGCGATAGCATGAGTGATTTGAAACCCAAGAGATTGCAATATGTCGTCGGAGGAGACCGATGAGAACCGCTATCTATCCGGGGACTTTCGACCCCATCACAAACGGACACCTCGACATTATCAAACGCGCATGCAAAATGTTTGACCGCATTATCGTCGCCGTCGCCGCTTCCAAAGCGAAACGCCCCATGTTCGATTTGAAAGATCGCATCCGCATGGTCAAAGCCGCTACGGCGAACTTACCCAAAACCGAAGTGGTCGGTTTCGACAAACTCTTGGTCGATCTTGCCGCAGAACTCGACGCTCATATCGTCGTACGCGGTCTTCGCGCCGTGAGCGATTTCGAGTACGAACTGCAAATGGGATATGCCAACGCTTCGCTCTCTCCGGACTTGGAGACGATCTATCTGATGCCCAATCTCCAGCACGCGTTTGTCAGCTCTTCGGTCGTCAGAGCCATTTTGGAGTACGACGGCAAAATCGACCATCTCGTCGCGCCGGAAGTGCACCGTATCATTCGGGAGATTCGCGGCTGATGTATATACTTTTCGAAGGCATCGACACCTGCGGCAAAAGCACCCAAATCGCCCTCCTCAAAGAGACGCACCCAGAAATCGTCGTAACGAAGGAACCCGGTGGCACTCCCTTCGGCGTCAAAGCGCGAGAGATACTGCTGAACGAAGGGTTGCGTTCCGAACGCGCCGAAATTTTACTCTTTCTCGCCGATCGCGCCGAGCACTACGAATGCATCGTCAAATCCAATCGCGATCGCGTCGTCGTCTCCGACAGAGGCTTTGTTTCGGGGATTGCCTATGCGATGGCGCACGGCGGTTACGATTTTGACGAGTTGGTACGGCTAAACCGCTTCGCACTGGAAGGCAACTTTCCCGATAGAATCGTTTTGTTTTTAACCGACGAAGCAACACTTCGCGAACGTCTCGGTCAAAAAGCCGCCGACGGTATCGAAGCGCGCGGCATCGCATATCTCCTTGATGTCCAAGCGCGTATGCGCGATATCGTCACACGTCTTGAGATTCCCCATCTCTTCGTCGATGCGACCGACACGATAGAAAATATCCACAAAGCGCTTCTACGCTATCTTAAGCTATAATTACGCTGATTTTTTCCTAAAGGAACCGACCGATGATCAAACCTTTGCGCGGAATGAAAGATCTGATATTCGAAGATGCCGAACGCTTTTTATATATCGTCGAAACCGCTTCGCAAGTAGCAAAACGATACGGCTACGGCTATATCGAGACGCCGATATTGGAAGAGACGGCACTCTTTAAACGCTCCGTAGGCGACAGTTCCGATATCGTCAACAAAGAGATGTATCAGTTCGAAGACAAAGGCGGCAACGACGTCTGTATGCGTCCGGAGGGAACGGCGGGTGTGGTACGCGCTTTTTTGAGCGCCAAACTCGACCGTCAACCGGGCAAATACAAATTTTACTATTACGGACCGATGTTTCGCTACGAAAGACCCCAAAAAGGACGTCTGCGCCAATTTCACCAATTCGGTTGCGAGAGCTTCGGAGAAGAGAGCGTCTACGAAGATTTCAACGTCATTGCGATGATCGCGCAGATCTTCGACACGCTGGATATCGGTTACCGTCTGCTAATCAACTCGTTGGGATGTCCGGCGTGTATGCCCGAATACAGAGAAAAACTTGTCGGCTACTTGCATACGCACAAAGAGGCGTTATGCGAAGATTGCAACCGCCGTATCGAAACCAACCCCGTCCGCGTACTCGATTGTAAAAACGAAACCTGTCAACGTCATCTTAGCGAAGCGCCCAAGCTCATAGACAACCTTTGCGAGCGCTGCAACGATGATTTCGCGACGCTACGATGCTTACTCGACGATGCGGGTATCGCCTACGAGGTCGATACGCATCTGGTGCGCGGGCTCGATTACTATACCAAAACCGCTTTCGAGTTCGTCAGCGACGCCATCGGTGCGCAATCGGCCATTGCGGGCGGCGGACGCTACGACAGGCTGGTCGAATATCTCGGCGGCAAACCGACCCCCGCCGTCGGTTTCGCTCTGGGTATCGAGCGCATTATGGAATTGGTTGCGCTTCCCGAAAAGGATAGAGAGGGATACTATCTGGGGGCAATGACGCCCGAAGCGGTCGCACCGCTTTTGAAGCTGGCAAACGAATTGCGTCGCTATGAAAAAGTACATATGGAGTACGGACCCAAAGGCTTCAAAAGCCATATGAAAGGGGTCGACAAACAACGCGCGCGTTATGCCGTGCTCATCGGCGAATCGGAACTCGAAAACGATACGCTATGGCTCAAAGATCTCGAAACGAAAGAGGAAAAAACCCTTCCGTGCGATGCCTTTTTAAAAACGGTAACGGCACGGTAGCCTTCTTGCAATCGCATCTTATCGCTTCGTACCGCTCCATTCCGAACACAGCTATAGTAAGATATGACATGTTTTCGATAAAACGGTATGCTTTAAACTATACAAACCGATCGTGCTTTAAGAATGGCAAATGACAAAAAGCATTCTTCAAAAGAGCTATGCATTGTAGGATGATCTACAGCTATTTTGTTAAAAGTATTGAAATGTTCCAATGACAAAACTATTGAAAAAAGTCTTTCTTGCCGTTTTTGCAGGTGTTTTCATTATCGGGGGAGGATATCTCTATTTACAAACAGATCCAACGCTAAGCAACTACCGACTATGTGAACTTTTGCACGGTTATTTAAAACTGGCATGGCAACTGGGATTGGTCATTGTGGGGATGTTTAGTATTTATGCGAAAGTACGACCTTTTGCACTGACCGTAGCACTGCTTTATGGCGCTTATGTGTGGTGTGACCGTCCTCTTGACAAAACGGTCTGGATCAAAAACTTCTCCGATCAAAACCGCAGTATCACAATTAACGATAAAAATTACACTTTTTCACCCGGCATGGAAAAACCGTTTAGGTTTTTGACCGGTACGGTATCAATCGATAAAAAACAGCTCAAAGAACGCGGTACCTATGTTGTCAATCTTGCTTATCCCGAGAAATACCTCCTATACGGACCGATTCACAA
>JALVPA010000064.1:0-444 GCA_027026055.1 Campylobacteraceae bacterium
AGGGAGACCCCACTTTAAGCGTGCGCGTCTGCGCCGCCATCTTTTCGGCAAACGTCTCGTAAACGTCGCGGTGGACATAGATACGTTGCAGCGAAATGCACACCTGCCCCGAATTGTAAAACGCACCGTAGGCGCAACGCTTTGCCGCTAACTCCAAATCGGCGCTTTTGTCGATATAGGTCGCCGCATTGCCGCCGAGTTCCAAACTTACCTTTTTGATACCCGCTTGTTGCGTGATAATGCGTCCGACGGGCACCGAACCGGTAAAAGAGATCACGCGCGGTATCGGACTGCTTACCAGTACGCTTCCCACCTCCGCATCGCCGTAAACGACACTAAGCGCATCGGCAACGGCATAATCGGATGTGACGAAAAGTTTCGCCAACATATAAGCGGTCATCGGCGCTTCGGGCGTGGGCTTGAGCACGACGGCGTTACCCGCGC
>JALVPA010000064.1:454-6144 GCA_027026055.1 Campylobacteraceae bacterium
TGCGACGAGATTGAGCGGGAAGTTAAAAGGGGTGATACAGACCGCCACGCCGATAGGTTCTCTACGATAAAACGCCGTGGTTTTTTTGCCGCTGGGCATGATATCGGTCGCGATCGTCTCGCCGTGCAATCCCGACAACTCCATCGCCGTGATGCGAATCGTTTCGATACAGCGATCGACTTCGATACGCGAAAAAGCGATCGGCTTGGCAACCTCTTTGGTCAGCATCAACGCAAAATCCTCTTTGTGCGCCGCCAATCGTTTCGCCACATCTTCAAGCCATGCGATCCGTTGCGACAGCGGCGCGGCCGCCGCTATCTTCGCCGCCGGTTGCGCGATATCCAGCGCCTTGCGCGCATCCTCGGCGTTACATACGGGCGCGGCGCTTACCGCCGCACCGTCGTAAGGGCTATGACGTACCTCAAGCGACTCTCTCGCCTCTTCTTGCGAACCGAAAAAGATCTTCGCTACGGCGACATCGCCGTTTTTATCGAACAACTCGGACATCGTATCCTCCGTACAGAGAGTTTGAATACGATTATAACGTAGCGGGATTAAAAGAGGCGTATTGGACGATTCGATTACAAACTTTATCGTACTTTTCTATAACGACGGTTTCAATTTTCCGGACACATACTGATGTATCAGCGACGAAAGTATCGTTTGATAGGGGATATTAAGTTCGGCACTTTTACGTTTCAACATCAACATATCATACTCCGGGATGCGAATATTGATATTTTTTGTTTTGTTCAAAAAATGCTTCGCTGCGTTTTTCGCTTCCAACAATTCCTCTTCGAAGTTTTCCACTCTTTCCAACTCCGTAGCATTTTCCACCGCTTCCAAAAGCTCCAATTCGTACTCATCCATGTGCATCGCCGACTCCTTTATATAACTTGTTCAGTTTTCTGCTGGGCACTATCGTTTTGAGCCATATCTCTTCACCGTTTTTTACAAACGGCACCATATGCACATACCCGTGTAATCGCACAATGTAAATATGTTGATGCGGATATTTCTCTTTGTTGGGGTGAGCGATAATATCAAGCACCTTCTTTTCGTATATCAATGTTACGACATCTTCGAAACATACATTGCGCTCGTTTTTCAATAATGCGTTTTTATCCGGGTCCCATCTGAAAATCATCACTTATTTATATCACAATAGATATTAAATGTCAACTATACGACTTCACTTCTTTCTATCATCGCATCCTTGCGACGTACAGTAGCTTTTTTTAAGAACGAATGTGTAGACAATATCTTTGATCATCAAGATCAAACACCACACCCATAAGATATCGATATAGATGTTGTCTTTGTAGTCGAGTCCGAAACGCAATATCGGCCATCCGACGAGAATAAAATATTTGGTATAGTAAAAAAAAAGAATCCCCGCTCCGTAAAGCTCGCGCAGTAGGCTTTTCATGACTCGGGCGTATCGGCGGAAGGCGGGGTCTCTTGCGCGGGCTGTACGATACCGTCGCGGATCGCTTGCTGTTCCGCTTCGTATGCGTTGATCTGCATGCGCACTTCGTTGATCTGTTCGGGCGTGACCCCTTCGTCGCTCGACCAGATCACATCGATGTCGCCGCCGTACTTTTCGCCCATCTTCTCTATCTTTTCGGCATATTCGTAAATATCGAGACAGACGACGGGTTCGGCGTCGCTATCTTCGGTATCGACCAACTCGATATACCAACGCCCGATGGGACTCGTCTTGATCGTCGATTCGAAAATCGCCGCCATGATCAAAATCCGAATTTTTTATGTTTGAGATCGCCGTGATAGACCACTTCGCTCGGATCGACGTCGTCGCGTTTGAGAATATCCGGAACGGGATCTTCCGCTTCGAGTTTGCGAATCTCTTCGTCTAGTTGCTCCTCTTGGTAGGTCATCATCATATCGGCGGCGATCACACGCGGATGTTGCTGGATCTTGATCAGCTTTTCGATCTCCTCTTCCACCCCTTCGCCTTCGACGGTGACGATAATTTTGCCTTTTTCTTTGTCGTGCAGATGATAATCGACAAAATCCGCCTCTTTAAAGTACGCCACCAATTCGTCGATAGACTCGGGAAGCGCTTGCACCACTATACTCGAAATATTCATCGTTGACCTCCGTTTGCGTTGTTTGCCGTCAAATCCCACACCATGACGGTATTGTCGTCGCTTGCGCTAAAAAGATGCGTCGCATCTTCAAAGAGTATTACGTTGAGTGTACTCTTTTGTCCTTTAAGTATCGCTGTTTTGTTCTTTGTACGCGTGTTAAAAAGCGAAATGCTATTGTCCTCGTCCATCGCAAACGCCACCGTTTTCGCATCGGGGCTCAATGCCGTCGCATAGATCAAAAAGTGTGCCTGAAGATAGTAGCCTTTGCCCGTCTTCACGTCATATACGACGCCGCGTCTGTCTTGTCCCGCCGCGGCGACGGTATCGTTGCGAAACGCCACTTTATAGACATTGTCGACATTGAGCCCTTGCAATTTTTTCAACACTTTGCCACTTTGCGTGTCGATCACAAAAAGAATACCGCTTTCGTTGGAAAAAACGGCGCGTTGTTTCGACTCATCCAAGGCAAAATCGGAGAATTTCGATTCGTTGAGTTGTACGCGGTAACGCTCTTTTCCCGTCGAAATCTCGTACAAAGCCGCCTCGTTACCGAGATAACCGAGCAATATATGATCCTCGTCGATAAAGCGCGCTTTGATAAGCGAACGTTGCGCCTCGGCACCGAAAAGCTTTTTGAGCGTACCTTTTTCGTAAAGATACAAATCGCTATAGCCGTTTTTTCCGCTATCGCTAAGGATAAGATAACGTTCGTCTATCGCATCGACACTCAGCACCCTTGCGGGCACCGTATCGCCCATGAAGTCTTTGACGTTCGGTATCGAAATCTCAAGCGCTTTACGGCGCTCCGGCAACGTATAGACCTCCGCTTTACCCGCGTCGGTGGCGATAATCAAACGCTTGTTTCTGAGCACCATATCTTTCGCCAAACCCGATACGACAATCGACGCCGCGGGCGTATATGCGGCAGGCGCGCCGAAAAGCAGCGTTGCGAAAAACGTAACTGCCCATAGCCATCTTTTCATACGATCTCCTCGGCATACGCCAATATCCTCTTCGTCAGTTGCACCTCGTCACACGATTCGCAATAGAGCGCGAAAAGGTCCTCTTCACTCCGCAAAAAATCGCGAAATGCGTTGTCGTTTTCCAAACGCGCCGCCAATACATCAAGCCCCTCTTCGCCCAACGCCTCTTTAAGCGGATCGGCAATATAGACGATAAAATTGTATTCGTTGGGGTCGTATTCGAAATCTTCCGAGTCGTAATCCCATTCGTTGGCATCGACGGTGATCAGATGCCTACTCTCCAGCGTCTCATCTGAAAACTTTTCACACAGTTTCGGATAGGTTTCACACACTTTCATCCGTTTCGACTCCTTGTGGTTGCGATTCGATTTCATACGTCATGTATCCGATGGCATGAACGGGACACCGCGCCATACAAAAGCCACATCCCGTGCACTTTTCATCGTCGATAACGGGATTGAAAAGTCCGTTAAATAGTATCGCATCGTCGATACAAGGCTCCTTACACGCACTACATATGACTTTGTGATGGGCGATGCACGCCTCCGTCGAGATACGAAAAACGGCATTGATTTGCTCGGCGTTATAATCGTGTGCCGTCGAAAGCACCTCTTTGTCGCACGCTTCGGCGCACGCCTCGCAAAAGGTACATCCACTTTGGGAAAAGTCGAGTACCGCCGTACCCTTGTCGTCAATCGTGATAATCCGCTCGTCACAAGAAGCGACGCAAGCTTTGCTTTCGCAGCTTGGACACTCATTCTGAAAAGCCGATTCGTTTTTGCCGTACGGGGGCCGTACGGGATATTCGAGACGCTCCTTCGTCGCATGCAGCGGTTTGGCCATTGCGGCCAAAAAGGCGCGCCTTTCGGTCATTACTCGACACCTTCGTCGATGACGTCCGCCAAGTTCGATTTGGCTTTCAAGTCGCCTACGAGTCCGTCAGGCTTGAAAGTGTTGGCGACCACAGGCTCGATATTGGCTTGCGGTACGTGACACTGAGAACAGTTAAAGCGCCCCTGATAGAGATGATTGAGTTTCTTTTTCGCAAGCTTGATATCGCTTACATTACCGATATCGCCCTTGAGTCCCACCACTTTACCCTCTTTGACCAATTCGCCGTTTTTCAGCGTTGTCTCGGGACGATAGTCGATAAAGTGCGACGGTGGAATCGGCGTCGCACCGACCGCTTTAGCCTTGTCGGGCATATGACATCCCAAGCATTGGTTGTTGTTTTTCGTAATCGGCAACAACCCTTCCACGGAGTGCGGAATAAGCGGCGGTGCATTCACATAAGCGCGAGCAAAGCGCGGCGCCGCACCCGGTGCGGGACGATCTACTTTCAATTCGGGAGGCGCGATTTTCTCTTCATCGTCCAACGTAGCTTTGCGAAGCCCCAATACCGTCTCGTCCACCTCTTTTTTGTTACCGAGATCCTCTTTGGCGATACGATTGGGATCGTCTAAACCCTCGTTAATATCGATGACTTTGGCGGATGCCGCCGCTTCGGCAGGCGCCTGAGCGCCGCCACCGCCTTTAATCGTGTCGGCAATCGCCGCCATATCGGCATCGCTGAGCGATTTGACCTGACCTGCCATAATCCCTTTCATCGCACCGCCGTACGTGCCCGCCTTGTAGCCTTTGAGCGACGCGACAATATCGGCTTTGCTCATATCTTTGACCACTTTGGATACACCCATCGCTTTCTTTTCAAACTGCTTTCCGTGGCACCCCGTACACCCTGCCGTACTTACGGCATAGAGCGACGATGCCGCAATCAGCGAACCCATCGCCAAGAGCTTGATCGTTCGTTTCATGCTTCTCTCCTTTTTAATGTTTGTCGATATATCCGCGTATACCGAATTCGAGTGCGTTATCGCCGCACACATCGATACAACGGCCGCAGTTGGTACACTCTCCGTCCGTCACCGCCGTACTCTCTTTGTGAACCATCCACAAGACTTGATTTTCGGGACACACCTTTTTGCACTCCATACAATTGGTGCACGCTTCATGATCGTGTTTGACACGAATCAGACTCGGCTTGCCTATGAGCGAATAGGCCGCGCCCAGCGGACACAAATGTCCGCACCAGCCGTTTTTGACGCCGAAAAGATCGAACAAAAAGATCGCCACTAACACCGCAATCCCCGCTCCGAAACCGAACACGATACCGCGTTGCATGATTGTAATGGGGCTGATCGCTTCGAATGCGGCAATCCCCGTCACCGCAGAGACGACAATGCCCAACACCATAATCCAGTAGCGTGCGCTTCGTTTCAAAAAGCGATAGTTGACCTCCTCTTTATCGAGGTTAAGACGACGTCTAAGCCAATTCGCCGCATCGGTGACGAGATTGACCGGGCAGACCCAGCTGCAAAACGCCCTACCGCCCACGATCATATAAAAGAGCACGACAATCGCCGCACCGATAAGCACGTCGCTTGCGACGACAAACCCTGCGGCGAAAATCTGTACTACCATATACGGGTCGGCAAGCGGTATCGTATCGAAGAGCTTGGAAGATCCGAAAGTCCCTTCCAGCAGATGCCATCCGTATGCGTTCGCTCCGAAATAGAGCACCAACAGCGTCGTTTGC
>JALVPA010000065.1 GCA_027026055.1 Campylobacteraceae bacterium
AGCGATATTGTGATTTTGGGCGGTTCGTTTGTCCCCGTAGGCGGGCATAATGCGGCGGAAGCGGCGCAGTTCGGGTGTCGTATCCTTAGCGGCCCGCATATTTTTAACCAAAAAGAGATCTACGGTGCGATCGAAGGCATTCGTATCGTGGAAAAAGAGGATTTGACCGACGCGTTGTGTCGTTACGAGACTTTGAAGCCGACACGTTTGCAACGCAAAAGCGATATCGCACCCATATCGGAGGTACTGCATCGTGTTTTACGAGATTAAAGAAGGCAAAGTAATGCTACGACTCAAAGCGCAACCCTCCGCCGGGAAAAACGAATTTCGCGGACTTTACGGGGAGGAAGCGGTCAAGGTGCGCATCCAAGCGCCCGCGGTGGAAGGTGCCGCCAACAAGGCGCTTGTGAAATTTTTGGCAAAAAGCTTCAAAATACCCAAAAGCAAGATCGTAATCAAAAGCGGCGAAACATCGAAATTTAAAACGGTCACCTTCCCTCTCACCGAAGCCTTTTGGGCTTGGGCGGAAAAGATCGAGAAAAACGACTAAAAGCATATACGAAGGGTTTTCATGGCAAAAGAACAAGCGTTTAAAGTATTGGCGCAGCAAGAAGGCATTTCCAACAAAAAAGCCAAAGCACTTATAGATAGAGGTATCGTCTATGCGGGAGACAAAAAGGTTAAAATCGCCCGTGCGCCGATTTCGACAGATACGAAGTTTCGTATCGAGTATCCGAAAGAGGCGAAGGTGATTTACGAAGACGACGAGGTGATCGCCGTGGACAAGCCGCCGCATGTGGATAGCTACGAGATCGAAGAGATGCTGCCCGAGGCGAGATTGTTGCACCGACTCGACAAAGAGACTTCGGGCGTATTATTGCTTGGAAAATCGGAGCGTTTCACCAAAAAGGCGATCGAAGCGTTCAAACGCCGCCGTGTCGACAAACGCTATGTCGCATGGGTCGAAGGAGTCGTTGCCGAACCCCTGATCATAGACGAGCCGATTCATACGATCAAAAAGGGCAAAGCCTTCTCCAAGATCGATCCGTTAAGGGGCAAGCCCGCGCATACGGAAATCTATCCCGAAGAGGTGCAAGGAAAAAAGTCGAAAGTCCATATCGCCATTACGACGGGTAGAACCCATCAGATACGGGTGCATCTGGCACACGTAGGCCATCCGATTGTGGGCGACGCACTTTACGGAAGTGTGACGACCTCGAAGCGGATTTTGTTGCATTGCAAAGCGATCACCTTGCTCGGACGCACCTATGAAGCTCCGGAACCCTCCGATATCGTACGTTACAAGTAGCCTGTTACGAGTAGTAGGGTAAAATAGCGAAAAATTTAGCCGAAAGTAGGGTAGAGAGATGTTCGATACGTTAACCGACAGTTTTAAAAACGCCATTAACAAAATTCGTTTTCACGATGACGAAAAGGCGCTTAAAAAGGCGACGACGGAGCTTAAAAAATCGTTATTGAAATCCGACGTACACCACAAAGTGGTCAAAGAGCTTGTCACCGACGTAGAGCGCGAAACGAAACTTGCGGGGATCGGTAAAGAGAATTTTCTCAAAGCGTTACAGCGTAAGTTGACCGAACTTTTGACGATAGAGGGGGCGCCCAAGGGCTTTGTTTTTGCCTCCAAACCCCCGACGGTGGTGATGATGATCGGTTTGCAAGGTTCGGGAAAAACAACGACGACGGGAAAACTCGCCTACTTTTTGAAAGAGCAAAAAAAGAAAAAAGTCTTGATCGTCGCGGCGGATTTGCAACGCTTGGCGGCGGTAGAGCAGTTGCGCCAAATCGCCGATCAAATCGATGTTGCATTGGTGGCGGACGAAAAAAGCGAACCTGTAGAAATCGTAAAAAGAGGGCTTGAAAAAGCGGAAAAAGAGCTTTATGACGTCGTATTGATCGACACCGCGGGACGTCTGGCGATCGACGAGCCGCTGATGGAGGAGTTGGCGCGTGTGAAAGAGGCGGCGCAACCCGACGAGCTTTTCTACGTCGCCGACGCGATGACGGGGCAAGATGCCGTTCGCACGGCGCAAACCTTTAAAGAGAAGGTCGGTATCACAGGTGTGATTTTGACCAAGTACGACGGCGATAGCAAAGGGGGTATCGCACTCGGGCTTACCAAACAAGTAGGCGTGCCGTTGCGCTTTATCGGTGCGGGAGAGAAGATGCCCGATTTGGAGCAGTTCATCCCCGATCGCATCGTCAGCCGCTTAATGGGCGCGGGAGACGTCGAGTCGCTTGCCGAAAAAGCCGCAGCCGCCATCGATCCCAAGAAAGCCAAAGAGATGACCCGAAAGATCAAAAAGGGGCAGTTCAACTTCAACGACTTTTTGGAACAGATGGAGCAGATGAAAAAGTTGGGGAATATGAAGTCGTTGCTTTCGATGATCCCGGGTATGAGCGGCATGGCGAAGCAACTTGGAGATTTGGATCTCGAAAACAGCGAAGAGATCAAGCAAATCAAAGCGATGATCAACTCCATGACGCCCAAAGAACGCGAAAATCCCGATCTGCTCAACAACATGCGCAAACGCCGTATCGCCAAGGGAGCGGGACTTGATCAAATGCAGGTCAACCGTGTGCTCAAACAGTTCAAAAACGCCGCGAAGATGGCGAAAAAGCTCTCCGGAAAAGGCGGTATGAAGCAGATGCAAGAGATGATGAAACAGATGCAAGGCGGCGGCGGTGGTATTCCGCCGGGATTGATGCGATAACTTTTTTAGATGCTTTTAAACATCTTTCGGGTATAATCGCCTCCCTAATCGAAGTCTTGATGAGTGCGTTGACCGTCATAAGGCAGTTGTCAGGACTTATTGTAAACTATTTTCACACAAAAGGAAAGAGAATGACAGTAATTAGACTCACAAGAATGGGTAGAAAGAAAAAACCGTTTTACAGAATTGTCGTAACCGACAGCAGAAAGCGCCGTGACGGCGGTTGGATCGAGTCGATCGGATACTACAATCCCGTCAGCGATCCCAAAGTGGTCAAGTTCGACGAAGAGCGCTTGAACTACTGGCTCGGTGTCGGCGCGCAAATGAGCGATACCGTCAAGCGTATCACCGGACGCAAATAAGTATCGAAACGATGATTACCGAATTTTTGCTGACATATGCCAAGATGTTGGCAACGCATTCCGATGCGGTTTCCGTCGAGTTGCGCGAGGTCGACGAGATGTTCGACGAAATCGTCGTTTATGCCGATCGCGAAGATGTCGGCAAGCTCATCGGAAAAGAGGGTAAAATGATCAATGCCGTAAAGACGGTTATTTCCGGATGTAAAGCCAAAGGCGGAAAAAACTATCGCGTCAACGTCCAAGCCGTAAACTGAGAGTCTCTATGGCCGAGAAACGTTTTATGATCGCGCAAATCGGGCGTACCGTAGGGTTGCGCGGCGATTTGAAACTACATCTTCATACCGATTTCCCCGAACAATTCAAACAAGGCGCTCGTTTTGCAAGTTCGCGCGGTGAACTCGAAGTGGCATCTTATAATGCCGCCAGAGGCACCGTACGATTCGAAGGGTATGATTCCATCGATAAAGCCAAAGCGCTGACCAATGTCAAACTCTATGTCGACGAAGCGCAAACCAAAGCTTCGTGTACGCTCGAAGAGGGAGAATACTTTTGGTTCGATATCATCGGATGCGATATTGTTGAAAAGAACGAATGCCTCGGAAGAGTAAAAGAGATACAGCGTATGGCGGATGTCGATTATCTCTCCATCGAAACGGCTTCTTCCTTGAGAGCCGAAGGACTTCCCAAACGTTTTTTGCTTCCCTATATCGAGCGTTATATTCTCGGTGTCGATCTCGACAATAAACGCATCGAAGTTCGCGATGCCAAAGCGGTATTGGAAGCGAGCTGAGTATGTTGCGCTTTACATTCGTAACGCTCTTTCCCGAATTGATGGAGGGCTATTTTAGCCGCAGTATCTTGGCGCGCGCGATTAAAGAAGAGAAGATTCGTATCGATTTTCGCAATCCGAGAGAATATACCAAAGATAAGTTCAACCGTGTCGATGCGCCGATGATAGGCGGCGGTGCGGGTATGTTGATGACACCGCAGCCGATTATGGATACTTTGCATGCGCTCAAAGAGACTTCTCCCGAAGCGCATGTTGTTTTTATGACGCCCGTCGGTAAACCGTTTCGACAACATGATGCCAAACGCCTGGCGAAGAAATCTCATCTGATTATTGTTTGCGGTCGCTACGAAGGGATCGACGAGCGGGTGATTGAGGCGACGGCGGACGAGGTTTTTTCGATTGGCGATTATATTTTGACAGGGGGCGAGTTGGCGGCACTGGTCGTATGCGATGCGGTGAGTCGCAATGTCGAAGGGGTACTTGGCAATAGTGCATCGTTGAACGAAGAGAGTTTCGAATCGAGACTCTTGGAAGCCCCCGCCTTCACAAAGCCCGATATTTACGAAAATCGAACGGTTATTTCAGAGTTTTTAAAGGGTAATCATAGTAAAATCTCGGACTTAAAAAGAGGGTTGGCTTTGTGCAAAACGAAGTATTTTCGACCGGAATTATACAAAAAAGGTATGGCAGATGAGAAATAAGTACATTGAAAGCTTTGAAAAAGCACAGCTTGAAGGAAAAAATATTCCGGATTTCAGAGCCGGAGATACCGTGCGCGTAGCCGTACGCATCAAAGAGGGCGATAAAGAGAGAGTTCAGAACTTCGAAGGTGTCTGCATCTCGATTCGCGGTCAAGGGACGGGACGCACCTTTACCGTAAGAAAAATCGGTGCGAATTCGGTAGGTGTGGAGCGTGTTTTCCCTCTTTATTCCGATTCGATCGAGGGGATCGAAGTAGTGAGACGCGGTAGAGTAAGACGCGCGAAACTCTTCTACCTGCGCAACCTTAAAGGTAAAGCCGCACGCATTAAAGAGCTTCGCAGAAAATAACCCTCCGTCTCGTTTTTCCGCAGCTATGCGGAAGGCTTTTTTTCGTTGCAACTTCTTTTTTATCTTCTCTTCTTTTGTACACTTGCTTTATCGCGACGCAAAAATTTCGATATAATACGCTACTTTTAATAAACGAGGAACTTGTGTCACGGATAACGCAACGGTTGATCAATCTTTTTTTGCTGTTTTTAGTATTGATTTTTATCCTCTTCGAGGAGATTGTGTGGGAAGGCATTGCCGCTCCGATATATCGTCGCGTACACGCACTGCGCATTTTACAAAAGCTTGAAGTTTTTTTGTTGCGTATGCCGGGATGGTTTATTGTCCTGTTTTTCGTTGCGATGCTCCTATCGGTGGAGATACTCGGAATCTATGCAGGTGCGATGTTTGTGAGCGGACATTTGCTTTTCGGCGCGACGCTTTACGGTGCGAAAATTCCGATAGCGGCGTTTACCTTTTGGATGTTTCGGGTTACCGAAGAGAAACTGATGCGTTTCGGGTGGTTTCGCTATCTATACGAAACAGTGATGCGTATCGTAGATAATATCAAATCTTTGGAGATCTATCGCAAAACGTTGACAAAAGCGAAAGTGTGGAAACGCTATTTAAAGCGTCGTTGGAGGCGATGGAAAGAGCGTTTTTTCGGCACTGAAACGGGAACGGTTAAACGCATAAAACGTCTCTATCGTATGCTTAAAAGCGTATTAAAGAGGGGCTGATGGGTAAACATCCCAAATGGTTTTGGTTCTTTAATGCGATAGCGTTGACGGTCGTTGTTGTTTTTGTGACGGTGACGCCGTTACGCGAATGGGCGCATCTGCATGTGACAAAACTTTATCATTGGCTCAAAGAGTATCTTGCCGCGCTCTTCGCCGCTTTTTTTTTGGTCAAAGGCAAATTCGTACTTAAAATCTTTTTAAAAAAGATTGCGTTGATTTCGGCGACGGGATTGACAAAACGATATTTGATCGAAAAGGTCTTTACCTATCATCTCAAGGTGCACTTTTTTGCGCATATCAAACGCGATGTCACGCGGCTGTTTCGTCATATCAAACGCAACTTTATGCGTTTCCCGTTGACAAAAAAACTGATTGCTCTCTTTGCATTTTTGGGATCGCTTAGTTATGTCGCTAAGTTTATGGGGACCGTGTTGGCGATCAAAGTGATGATGGCGAAGCTTTGGAGTTTTTTGCT
>JALVPA010000066.1 GCA_027026055.1 Campylobacteraceae bacterium
GAAACTATTCACTTTTCTCTCTTAACGCTTCACTATATTGCGGGACTAAAGTCCCGCCTCCATTATTGTTCATAAAAATCAAAACCATATCTCTTCACCCTTCACTCATCACTAAATTTCGGTTCCTGATTTCTAATTCCTAATTCCTCACTCCTCACACTCCTTCGCCCCGAGTCTTAAGATCTCTTCGCAGGCAAACCCCGCCGCTTTTCGTGCTTCGACATTAATGGGACCTTGGCGTTTACCAAGCAATCCGTGACGTTTTAATATCTCGAAATAGACGGATGTCTCGACGCCTTCTCGTTCGCAAGCGTACTTAAACCACCTATCGCCTTTGCGTACATGGTCTATCTCTTCCTTGTAAATAACGTCCAGTGCTTCCAACAACGCCTCGACTACGGGTTGAGAACGTTTGGTTTTGAGTTTGGCAACGATCTGCGGATTGACATCCAAACCGCCCGCTTCGAAATAACGCGGTACGACCGCCATACGTTCGAGCAAACTATGTTGCGTAGCACGTGCCGTCTCGAACAATCCGCCATGTACGGGAAAATCCCCGTACCCGTAACCGAGCTTTTCCAAAAGCGTATGTAACATTTTGAAATGGCGTATCTCGTCCGCCGCCACCTCCAACCAATCGTACTTATAGGCTCCAGGCGTATCGGCAAACCGATACACCGCGTCTATCGCCAAATCGATCGCGGAATATTCGATATGGGCAATGGCATGGATCTGCACCGCCAACCCTTCGGGCGTACCGAGTGCGCGGCGTCTGGGCAAATCGCGCGGCGCTACGATGCGACAACACGCGGCATAAGAGGGTGTTTGTAGCATAACGGGTCTAAAATCCGTCGGCGTATTAACCTCGTTTTGGCTACAATACGCCAAAGCGCGAGAGACGATCGCCTCTTTTTGCTCAATATCGTGCGAATGGAGTGCGACTTCGAGTTCTCTATAAAAATCCATAAGGAATTATAGCATGCAAATAAAAATGCAACCTATGGGCGTTTACGGTACCAACTGCTATATCGTCACCAAAGAGGGAAAAGACCTCATCGTCGATCCCGGCGTGGACGCTACGGAGTGGGTACTTCGCAACGTACGCAATCCCGTCGCCATCCTCAATACCCACGGTCACTTCGATCACGTCTGGAGCAACGCCGAGCTCAAATCGAAACTCGGTATCCCTATCTATTGTCCCGAAGGCGACCTATTTATGCTTGAAAACGATCCTTTCAACCAAGGTACGCCGCCCAGTCGAGTCGATGTGGCAGTCACCCCCGATAGCCGACACGATATCGAAGGTATCAACGTGCTTTTTCGACATTTTCCCGGACATACGCCGGGATGCAGCGTTATCGAAATAGATGATATCTGGTTTAGCGGAGATTTTCTCTTCGAAGGAAGTATCGGTAGGTGGGATTTTCCCTATTCCGACGCAAAAGCGATGCTTAAAAGTCTCGAAAAAGTAAGGCGA
Source organism: Campylobacteraceae bacterium (assembly GCA_027026055.1). Classification (GTDB taxonomy): domain Bacteria; phylum Campylobacterota; class Campylobacteria; order Campylobacterales; family Sulfurovaceae; genus JALVPA01. The sequence continues at coordinate 1,478 of JALVPA010000066.1, forward strand.
GTTCGGGGCGACTTTACCCTCTATCCCGGTCACGGCAACCAAACAACCCTCAAACGCGAACAGTGCGGCATACCGCAATGGATCGCCTATGTGAAATCAACGCTTTAACGACGAATTAGAAATTAGAAATTAGAAATTAGAAATGAGGAATTAGGAATTGGGAATTGGGAATTGGGAATGAGGAACCAAAGAGAGTGAAGAGTGAAAAATGATGAGTGAAGAGATATGGTTTTGATATTAATGAGGAATGAGCAATGAGCAATGATGGAAGCGGGACTTTAGTCCCACATTATAGCGAAGAGCTAAGAGAGAAAAGTAAAGGGTTTCGGCAAGAGACTCAATACGAAAATTTATACCCGCGTCTGCGTACGGTATGAATCACTTGGAAACCCAAGATACTTTTGAGGCGTTTGCGGATTTGATTGATAGCGACTTCGACGGTATTGTCGCTGACATATTCGGGCTCTTCCCACAACGCGTTGATGATCTCGTCTTTACTGAAAACCCTTTGTTTACGTAGCGCCAAATAAGCGAGAATATCGAAAGTTTTTCCGTTGAGAGAGACGATCTTTTCGTCGAATTCTATCTTTTTGTTCGCAATATCGATGACCAATTTGTCGATATTGACCTGTGTACCGAAAAGATGACGCATATTTGCCAAGACCCTGGCCGCCACCAAGTCTGGATGTTCGGTATGCTCGTAAATCACATCGTCCACACCAAGATCGAAAAGCGCCTTTTGTTCTTTGGGATTATCGGTCAAAATGATGATTTTTGTTTCGCTCTTTTTCTTTTTGACTTCGTTGACATACCGTTCGAGAGAAAAGCGTACTCCCTCGTCGACGATAATCACCAATTCGTAATGTCTAAAATCGGTGAAATTGGTCGCATCGTACATATCTTTGGCATTGTCTACGATACATATAAAGTAGCGTTCCAGCTCTTTTTCCAACTCTTTAACATACTCTTCATCGAAACCGACAGTCAAAATTCTCATCTTTACTTCACCCTCTCACGCACGCCGAAGCTTAAACCTATCAGGTTTTCACTCGATTTGAATGCGTATTTATAGCAAAATCAAGCTTATTTAAAAATAAAACGGAGATTATGGATAAACGAAGTATCGATTATCGTTTGTGTGCCTTGATATAGACACGTTTGGGTGCGGGATATCCCTCTACCGTTTTGTCGGGATCGTTTGGATCGAGAAAGTCTTCCAAGCTTTGCGTCGCTATCCATTCCGTTTTACGCTGTTCGCTCGCCTCCGTCTTTTTGACGGCCAACACCTCCACATCGTCGAAACCGGCACGAAAACACCAATTTTTCAATGCATTGACGGTAGGTATGAAGTAGATATTGGGTATTTTGCTATAGCGTTCTTTCGGCGTAAGCGCCACCTCTTCTTCCCCGTCTATCATAAAGGTATCCAAAAAGAGCTCACCACCTTTTTCCAACGCTTTATAAAGCGATTTGAGCATAGCGATCGGATCGCTTCGGTGATAAAGCACTCCCAGACAAAAAAGCGTATCGAAACGGTGCTCGTACATCGCGACATGCTCTACACCGAGCAACTCGTACACAATATCGGAGCGCACAAATTCGTTTATAAACGCAAATTGCGAAAAATAAAGCGGCGAAGGATCGAAGCCCACCAGTTTGGCGGGACGATGAGAAAGCATGCGAAAAAGATAATAGCCGTTGTTACATCCAATATCGCCGACCCTTTTCCCTTCAAGATCGAAATGCGGCTCTAACAGGTTATATTTGATCCAACTTTGCCATTCGCTGTCGATAAACAGTTTGCCGATACGAAACGGTCCTTTCCTCCACGGCATCATCATCCGCGCCGTTCGTTCGATCGCCTCTCTCTCCTCGATCATAAGCGATACGATATCGATCGCTACTGTATCGCCGAGTGTTACGGAAAGACGAGAAGAATCTATGTCGGGTAGTCTCTCCAACGCCTGTTGCAAAGGTGCGATATTTTTCCACGACAGCCATTTTCGACGCTCTTCGCGAATCGCATTCAAATCCATCCGACCGTTACTCTTTGATATAGGCTTTGAGGATTTTTTGATCGAAAAGAGGTCTGTCGTTTTTTCCGGTCGTGACGTTTTCTATTTTTCGCACCGTCTCTTGCCCTTTGATCACTTTTCCGAAAATCGTATATCCGCCGTTTAGCCACGGTGCCGGTGCCGTCGTAATAAAAAATTGGCTACCGTTGGTGTTGGGACCGCGATTGGCCATCGCCAACAAAAAAGGACGGTCGAAAACGAGGTTGGGCGCATATTCGTTTTTAAACGGCTTGTGCCATATCGATTCGCCGCCTCGACCCGTACCGGTAGGATCGCCGCCTTGAATCATAAATCCTTTGATGACTCTATGAAACAATACGCCGTTATAATAGCCCTCTTTTACGTGCGTTACGAAATTCTCCACCGCCAACGGCGCCGCTTTAGGAAAAAGTACCAATTCTATCTTCCCTGCGTTGGTCTCGAGTACGACAACAGGCGCTTTCGTATTTTTCGCCCCAAGCGATAACGGCAAAAGCAATATCGTCGTAACAAACAACTTGACGAACGCTCTTCGCATCTTTTATCCTTTTATGACGTCGTTTGCACAATGTTCGATTCGCAACCGTTTCAACACCGTCGTAAAAAACGCGCCGCTATCGCGCTGCGCCTCTTCGTCGAACTCGATATAAAAGGCTTCGTGATGCGCTTTGTCGGTCTCTTTGTTATCGAAAACAACCGGATCAAGCCCCGTCTCTTTACAAGCAAACGCGATCGCCGCTTCGATCTCTTCTCTCAAATCGTCGCGTCTACCGTCGAACACCAGACTCATCCCCGCATACCGCTCTTCCATTTTGACATTGGCTACAATCTCTTCACATCGGTCCACGTCACTATCCTTCTTACTGAATTGGCTATACGAATATTATAACGCGATTTTATTTTGTTTTGGCTATTTGGCATACGAAATCGCTCGCGTTTCTCGAATGACATTGACTTTGACCTCACCGGGGTATTGCGCCCGATTTTCGATATCGCGCGCTATCTCTTTGCTAAGCAGCACCGCTTCGTTGTCGTCGATCTTTCCCGCATCGACGAAAACGCGTATCTCTCTGCCCGCATTGATGGCGTAAGCGCGCTCCACTCCCTCTTTTTCGAGTGCCACCGCTTCGATCTCTCGCACCCTCTTGGCAAAACTCTCCAGCACCTCTCTGCGTGCGCCGGGTCTTGCCGCCGACAAGGTGTCGGCCGCACATACGGCGGCACTCTCCACGCTGTCGGGTTCTTCGTGCCCGTGATGCGCGTAGATGGCGTTGATGACGGTGGGATGTTCGTTGTATCTGCGGCACAAATCGGCACCGATCTCGACATGGCTTCCGCCCATCTCTTGTGTCAGGGCTTTACCGATATCGTGCAACAACCCCGCACGCATCGCCAGTTTTTCGTCACCGCCCATCTCCGCCGCCATCACACGCGCCAAACGTGCCACTTCAAGCGTATGCGCCAAAGCGTTTTGACCGTAGCTTGCGCGATATTTCAATCGACCAAGCAACTTGACCAACTCTTCGTGCATCGGGAAAAGTCCCATCTCTATCAAGATGTTTTCACCTATTTCGTAAGTCTTTTGTTCGAACTCTTCGAGTACTTTTTCATGTACCTCTTCGATACGCCCGGGATGGATTCTACCGTCTTCCACCAGCAACTCAATCACTCGTGTAGCGATCGCTCTGCGGTAGAGATTGAACGAACTGACCAAAATGGTCGCCGGCGTTTCGTCAATAACAATATCGACCCCGAGCAACATCTCAAGCGTTTTGATATTGCGCCCTTCTTTGCCGATAATGCGCCCTTTGTGCTCGTCGCTGGGTAGGGTAACGACATTGATGAGACGTTCTCCCGCAAACTCTCCCGCATAGCGCGTCGTCGCTTGCGCCAAAATATAATTGGCGCGTTTTTGCGCCTCCTCTCTCGCCGTTTTTTCGTATTTGCGTACGATTGCGGCGATGTCGGCTTTGCTTTGCTCCTCCGTTTTTCGAAGGATATATCGACGCGCCTCCTCTTTGGTCATCGACGCGCTCTTTTGTATCGCTTCGATCGCTTCGTCGATTTGTGCGCGTTTTTTCGTTTCCAACGCTTCGAGCCGTTTGCGAATCGCATCGAGCTCGTTCTCTTTCATACGGACAGACTCTTTTTCTTCTTGCAGTGCGCGACGCTCTTTTAGAACTTCCCTCTCCGCTCTTTTGACCTCTGCCATGCGCTCTTCTATCTCGGTCTCGACCTCGAGCATACGCGTACGCAACGCCACTTCTTGCTCTTTTCGCTTCAACTCGGCTTCGTTCAGTATCGCTTTCGCTCTCGCTTCGGCTTCGTGCTCCGCCTTTTTATAGAACTTGCGCTTCTGCCATTTGTACCACAACTGCATCGACGCCATACCTGCGAAAACTCCGAGCAACCCGGACAATATCGTCATACCACTCATTTCATATCCTTTCGGATAGCCAAACGCCCTAACGAACCGCGCTCATGCGGTGATCACGATATCCGCTTTGACATCGTAATCGTCGGTCACCCGCAATTCACTGAAACACAATATGCGCGATACCGCTACCGTCACGGCGAT
>JALVPA010000067.1 GCA_027026055.1 Campylobacteraceae bacterium
CATATGGACAAAAATAGCATATCCCGCCACTTCCACACGCCCTTTGGCCTCCGTATCGAGCCACTCCAGACTCGCCTGCGTCACCTCCTCTTCGTATCCCGTCTTCACCAGTGCGGCGGGATAGAGCTGACGAATCTCGCCACTTTCGAACTCTTTGTCGCATATACGTAATTTCATAGTACTATTATAGTATAATCGCATTAAATTAGGAGGTCATAACCATGAGTCTGAAAGAACGTATCAAAAACGATATCAAAGAGGCGATGCGCGCCAAAGATACCGCCAAGCGCGATACCCTACGCAACCTTCAACAAGCGATCAAACAGATCGAAGTGGACGAGCGCAAAGAGCTGAGCGACGCGGAAGTCGAAGCGGTCTTGATGAAATACCTCAAACAGCGCGAAGATGCCAAAGCGCAGTTCGCCGAAGCGGGACGCGACGATCTCGTCGCCAAAGAGGAAGCCGAGATCGCCGTGGTCAAAGCCTACCTACCCGAGCCGCTGAGTGAAGAAGAGCTCACCGCGATACTCAAAGAGATCATCGCCAAAACCGGTGCGCAGAGCATGAAAGATATGGGCAAGGTAATGGGTGCCGCGAAGGCGAAAGTGGGCAGCCGCGCCGACGGCGGTACGATCTCGAAGATCGTCAAGGGGTTGTTGGGGTAGCTACACCTCGATCAGCTCATCGAAACACGCTTTAATCGAGCGCATCTCCCCATCACTCGCCCTACCGACATACTCGATCAATCTACTTTTATCAATAGCGCGCACTTGCGAAATCAACACGTCGGAATCGTTTTGCAACTTCTCTCTTTTGGAAACTCTTACGCGCAACGGTTTTGCATCGTCGATAAGCGAAGTAGTTAAAGGTAAAATGATCGTTGTCGGATATTCGCTCTCATTGAGCGTATTGTTTTGCAGTATCAAAACGGGTCGGATTTTACCCACTTCATTGTTTCGCTTCACAGGGTTGAGATTGGCAAGCCAAATCTCACCCCTATATGCCGTCGCCAAGCGTGCCCTCCAAAGAAGCGATCTCTTTTTTGTCCGCTTGCTTTACTTTCGCGACGGCATCAAGAAGTTTGCGCTTTTTGCTCCGTTCTACACGCTGCGCATAGTAAACGATCGCCTCGCGAATGATCTCGCTTTTTTTCTTTCCCGTACTCTCCGAGAGTCTATCCAAAGTTTTACTCAGCGTATCGTTGAGTCGTACCGTAGCCGTCATCGCGACTCCTTCAATACTGTAATACGGTATTATAAAACAAAAGCGTGTGCAAGTCAACCGGCATCACCGTATTTTACGCGCCTCAGCGCCTCCGTCACGTCGGGTTGGCGCATAAAATGCTCTCCGATCAAGAAGGCATCGGCACCGATCTTGCTAAGTTCCACGACCGTTTCGTGATCGTGGATGCCGCTTTCGGCGACGATGATCTTTCCGTTGGGGATAAGGGGAATGAGCTTTTCGCTCAGCTTCATATCCATTTCGAAGGTCTCCAAATTGCGATGGTTGATACCGATAATCTCCGCACCCGCGAAAATCGTTTTGATCAAATCGGCTTTGTCATGCACTTCCACCAAAACGTCCAATCCCAAGTGTCTGGCGTATTCGTAGAGCTCTTTCAGCTCTTTACGCGACAACGCTTTGGCAATCAAGAGTACGAAATCGGCACCGTAAACCAACGCCTCCACCAACTGATATTTGTCGATAATAAAATCTTTGCGCAACAGTGGGATACCGACATAGCGGCGCACCATCCCGAGATACTCTTTATCGCCTTGAAAATAGTGCGGCTCCGTCAAGATAGAAAGCGCATCCGCGCCCCCTTTGGCATACGCTTGCGCCAATACGACAGGATCGAAATCTTCGCGAATCACCCCTTTGGAAGGACTCGCTTTTTTGACTTCCGCGATGATACGATAGGGATTGTCGGGTGTGGAACGTAACGCCGCTTTGACATCCTTGGGCATAAAAGGATTATAGGCCAAAGAGCGCCCCAGCCAATCGACGGGATACTCCACTTTACGTTTCTCTACATCTTCTCGCGTCTTCTTGATAATTTCGTCTAAAATGTCCGCCATCTTCTCTATCTTCGATTTTTTTGCGCATTATAACGCAAGGGGCGGTTTCTCAAGCTGAAACTACTTCTCGATACAAGCCTTAATCGCTTGCCAATGTTGTGCGATTTCGGGTATTTCGAACCCCTCTTTCTCCACCACTTTCTGCATCGTTTCGTAAGCTTTGGCGCATTTTCCTTCCTTGTAGTATCCCCATGCCAACGAATCGAGATAATAGGCGTTGTCGGGCTGCTGCTTCAACGCCTCTTTAACGATACGCATCCCTTTTTCGATATCGATGTTTTTGTCGATCAGCGTGTATCCGTAATAGTTGAGATAGAGACTGTCGTCTACACCTTCCGCCAACGCTTTATCGAAAGCGGCGATCACTTTGGCAATCATCTTCTTGTCGTTTTTGTCTTTGGCGCGTTCGAAATACAAAATTCCCATCTCTGCCAACCATTTGGGATCTTTGCTCTTTTGATAAAAAGTCTTTGCAAGACGCAACGCTTTGTCATACATTCTCTTGCTTTTATAGAGTTTGTACAACAACGCCTCCGTCCCTTTTTGCTTCTCCAAATAGGCTATTGCACCTTCCACGTCGCCTTTGAGGGCATAGGCTTGAAGGATCTTTTCAAGATAGGTTTTGTCTTGATGTTTTCGATACAAATCTTTATAGACGGACAATACCCCGTCGATATCGTTCTCTTTGACATAAAGCGACAAGAGTTTGTAATAAACACCGATGGAAGCGTCGCTATGCATCCTTCGATAGGTTTCCAAATAGCGAATCGCCTCTTTGGGACGCTGCAAATAGTCCGATAGCACGCTCACCAAACGAAGCAATACCTCTTCGTTCGGTTCGTAGGAAAAGGCTTGTTCCAAAATCTCCGCCGCTTTGTCGAACGCTCCCGCATACAAATAGGCATTTGCCGCCAAATCCCAGTCGCCGCCCTTTTTTGAAAGACGCATGAGAGCATCGGCCTCTTTTTGGGCTTGAGGCAATTGACGGTTCATCAAATAGAGCGGAATGAGCAGGCGTTTGATTTCGATATCGTTCGGATGGGTTTCGGCATAACGTCGCAAATCTTCGATGGTCTGCGAAACTGCTTTGTTGCTTATCATCGCCGCTGCCGCTTCGCGCAGCAAAAAGGCTTTTTCTTTCGTGCGCTTGAAAAGTTCGGCATAGAGTTCTCTACCGATGTCGTAAGCTTTCTGTTCGGTAAAAAAAATCGCTCGTACTATCAATTCGTCGTTGTTGATATACTCGGGGATTTTTCCCGCATTCAACATGGTCGTAGCGATAGCGCCTATCGCGACAACAAAAGATTTCAAACGATTCCAGGACACTCTTTTCTTACCTCGTCTTCGCTTTGTTTGTACTGTTCCCAAAAGGGAAAAGTGCGGCATTGTCTCGGTCGCACAGGGTAAATACTACATCGTTGTTGTTTCTCGTCAAAAAAGATACAGGCATAATTGTCGGACGATATTCGTTTTTCTATCAAAGAGTAGCGATGTCCGACCTTTTTCAAATAGATTGTAGCGAATTCTTCCGTCGAAAGGTTAACAAATGCCGCCATGTTGACGATTTCGTCGTATTTCGCCCAGATATAGCCGCTCTCGCCCGTACAACACTGCCCGCCGCAAGAGGCGCACGCGCTCGGATCGAAACCAAAGTCGTATCCCTCTTTGCGAATGATCTCTTTTTCCATACCGATACCTTTCGATTCAACACCCTTCCCACGGCTGCCAAGAGGCGGGGTCGGTAATATGCGGAAAACTTTCGAGTATCTCTTCGGGACGAAATTTCGACTTGTACGCAAACGCGTCACACCCTTCGACCCAATAGCCAAGATAGATATAAGGCAAATCCAAAATCTTCGCCAACTTAATCTGATAGAGCAACGAATAGGTCCCCAACGACAACCTCGCATAATCGGGATCGTAAAAAAAGTAGATCGCGCTGATACCGTCGTCGAGAATATCGATAAGATCGACGCCCACCAATTTACCGTCTCGGATATAGAGCACCTCTTTGCCGTAGTCGAACGCGCCGTCGACAAAATTTTCGTAATATTCCCGACGAGAGATCGAACGATAACTCCATCCGTCTTTTTCGTGTTTATAGGCATGATACTTGTTATAAAGATCGAGATGACTTTGGGTGACGGAAGGTTTTTGGATGAGAATACGCGTCTCTTCATTGCGGTTGATCGCTTTGCGCTGCGATTTCGTAGGTTTGAAGTTCGCTACGTCGATACGCAAACTTTTACATTCGTTACAGCCGTTGCAAATGGGATGAAAGTAGTATTTGCCGAATCTCCGCCAACCTCGTTCGATCACAGCCGAAGCGAACGCTTTGGGCGCCTCTTCGACATATTTGTAATACATCCTCACCTGCTTACCCGGAAGATAAGCGCACTCGTAATCGAGCATACAAAAATCGGTGGAGGGAGGGTTGAGCATATCGGGCTTTTCGTTCATAACCGCGATTATACTCAAAATGTTGTAAAATTCGTCAAAAAGTACAGCCTATGTTCCTCTATCAACCGCCTTCGGGATATTGTTATAACAGCGATTCGATTTTTTTGTACAACTTTATACGCCGTTTTCCCGTCAAAGGGAGATTGCTCGATGTCGGATGCGGGGTAGGCATACTTTCGCTACTTTTGAGCAGAGATTTCGGTACGGAAACCGTCGCCGTGGACAAGCAACCGCTCATGTGCGCCTATGCGAAGCACAATTTCACGCTCAACGGTATCGATGCGCAGGTACACTGCACCGATTTCGCCGACTTCGAGACCGAAGAACGTTTCGATTATATCGTCTCCAATCCGCCCTTTTACGATCCCAATGTCGATCAAAGTAGCGATACGATGCGCAACATCGCACGCTATGCGCACCATCTACCGCTTGACACGCTGGTGCGAAACGCCAAACGCCTCCTCAAACCCAGAGGCTACTTTATTTTCTGCTACGATGCCAAACAACTCGATCGCATCATGACGACGCTCTGCCGTCATGCGCTCAATCCCGAAACGATCCGTTTCGTCCATGCCAAAATCGACCGCGACTCGAAACTCGTCTTCGTCGCCGCCAGACTCGGCTCCAAATCGATGTGCAAGATCCTTTCGCCGCTTGTGGTCTTCGACGAAGAGAACCGTTACCTCCCCGAAGCCGCCCAAGCCTTCGAACACGCCGCCACCCACAGTATCAAAGCCGAAAGAGAAACCCGCTAAAACCCCGCCACCAAAATCCTTCACTCGTCACCCTTCTCTCTTCTCCCATCACTCACTTTCGGTTCCTCACTCCTCATTACTCGTTACTCATTCAAACCAAACCTTATCTCTTCACTCTTCACTCTTCTCCCATCACTCACTTTCGGTTCCTCATTCCTAATCCCTAATTTCTAATTTCTAACTTCTAACTTCTAACTTCTAATTTCTAATTTCTAATTTCTAATTTTTTTAATTTTTCTCGCCCATTTCAAAAACAACCTGTCGGGATTAACCCTCGCATCGACGGATTTACCTTTGAGAATCGATGCGGTAAGCCACTCTGCCATCAGCGGCGCAAAAACAAATCCGCGTCCTCCCATTCCGCCGAGAATATAAAGCCCCCTAAGATGTTTTAAAGGCACTTTGGCACCGCGAAAAATTTCGGGATAACGTGTCGTCATAAAATCGACATCGATTACTTTGCCTACCAAAGGAAAGTAGTCGCGACTTCCCGCACGCATCCCGCAATAGGTCTCTTTGAGCACGAAATCGGACGTATCGACCATCTCTGCCGCTTGCGCTTCCAAAGACACCAGCGGTTTGCCGTCACATACCGTACAGGGGCTGTCCGATTTGACGTGTGTGGCGCCGAGTTTGACGATACCGCCGATATTGGCGGAGACGGAGATCTTTTTGTGCATACTGACCGACAATTCGAGTCTGCTGTAGTAATCGCCGCGCGACCCCCACGTGCCGCGTATCCCCATATAGCGTAGATCGATCA
>JALVPA010000068.1 GCA_027026055.1 Campylobacteraceae bacterium
GAATAAACGCGGTATACCGTTTAAACGAAAAGAAAAAACAATAAAAGTTAACGCTATAAAGGAAAGCATCGATGCATCATAAGACCTGTAGTTTCTGTAATTCGCCCGAAAGCGAGGAGAACCCACTCATTGCGGGAGAACACGCTTATATCTGTTCAAACTGTGTCGTCTCGGCGTACAAAATACTTTTCGGCGAGGAAGAACAAGAGGAAGGCACCTTTGACGAACCCGTCACCCTTTACACGCCCAAAGAGATTTACGCCATGCTCGACGAATATATCATCGGTCAAGAAAAAGCGAAAAAGACACTTTCCGTCGCCGTCTACAATCACTATAAACGCATTTTTAGAAAAGATGAAATCGCGGACGATACGGAAGTAACCAAATCCAATGTTTTGCTTATCGGTCCTACGGGTTCGGGCAAAACGCTTTTGGCGCAAACCATCGCACGTTTTTTGAATGTTCCCATCGCCATCGCCGATGCGACCAATCTTACCGAAGCGGGATATGTCGGTGAAGACGTCGAAAATATTTTGACCAAACTGTTGATGGCGGCCGACGGTGACGTAAAGCGCGCCGAACAAGGGATCGTCTTTATCGACGAGATAGACAAAATCGCGCGTATGGGCGAGAACCGTTCCATCACACGAGACGTTTCGGGAGAAGGCGTTCAACAAGCGTTACTAAAAATCATCGAGGGTTCTATCGTCAATATCCCGCCAAAAGGCGGACGAAAACACCCCAATCAAGACTTTATCCAGATAGACACTTCCAATATTCTTTTTATTTGCGGCGGTGCGTTCGACGGTCTCAACGACATTCTCAAACGACGCCTCGGCGCCAACGTACTCGGTTTCGGACAAAAACAACGCAGCAAAAAAGAAGAGGAAAACTTGCTCCATTTGGTCGAATCGGACGATTTGGTGACTTACGGATTGATACCGGAGTTGATCGGAAGACTTCACGTCATCGCGACGTTAAACGAAATCACCAAAGAAGACATGGTGCGTATCTTGGTCGAACCCAAAAACGCACTCGTCAAACAATATCAAAAACTTTTCGAAATGGATGGAGTGAGATTGACTTTTGAGCCGGAAGCTCTCGAAGCGATAGCGCAAAAAGCGCTCGATAGAAAGACCGGTGCGAGAGGCCTGCGTACCATCATGGAAGAGATACTGCTCGATATCATGTACGAATTGCCGGAGCTTAACGGCTACGAGGTGGTCATTACCAAAGAGACGGTGGAACAAAACGCAGCCCCGCTTTATATCAAACAAAAAAAGTCCGCATAACCAAAAGGAAGAATAACGATGTTTAAAAAATTGATGGGACTCTTCTCTAACGATTTGGCTATAGATCTCGGTACCGCCAACACGCTGGTTTTGGTCAAAGGACAAGGTATCTGCATCAACGAACCTTCCGTCGTCGCGATACAATATGACAAATACGGTCATCAACGAATTTTAGCCGTAGGACAAGAAGCGAAAGATATGGTAGGAAAAACCCCGGGTAACATTCGCGCCATCCGTCCGATGAAAGACGGGGTCATCGCCGACTTCGAAGTAACGGAGATGATGATACGCTATTTCATCGAAAAAGCGCACAAACGCAAAGGATTTTTCTCTCCTCGCATTATCATCTGCGTACCTTACGGATTGACGCAAGTAGAAAGACGTGCCGTTAAAGACTCTGCGGAAAATGCGGGCGCACGCTACGTCTATCTCATCGAAGAGCCGATGGCGGCCGCTATCGGTGCGGGTATTCCTGTAAAAGACCCGAATGGCAATTTGGTTGTCGATATCGGCGGAGGTACGACGGAAATAGGCGTTACCTCGTTAGGAGGATTGGTACAAAGCAAATCGATTCGTGTCGCCGGAGATCATATGGATTTGGCAATCGTCGATTACATCAAGAAAAATTTCAACCTGCTCATCGGTGAGCGTATCGCCGAAGAACTCAAAATCAAAATCGGCACCGCCATCCCGCTTGAAGAGGAATTGGTCACAACCGTACGCGGTCGCGATCAGGTCGAAGGAAGCCTCACCTCCATCGAAATCACATCCGAACATATCCGTGCCGCGATGAAAGATTCTATCGAACAAATTGCCGACGCACTGAAAGACGTGCTGGAACATACGCCGCCGGAACTTGCAGGAGATATCGTCGAAAACGGTATCGTACTTACGGGTGGAGGCGCCTTGATTCGAGGTCTCGACAAATACCTCTCCGACGCCGTTAAACTTCCCGTCTTTATCGCCGAAGAGCCCCTTCTTGCGGTAGCGAAAGGGACAGGTAAAGCATTGGACGAGATAGATCTGTTACAACAAATGTCATATGAAGACTAGAGTTGCCGTTATTGTCGTTTTGCTTACAATGCTCGGCGTATTGTTGGCGCGAAACGACGAACGCATCGTCACCGCTTTTATAAAGCTCGTTAACCCTATCAAACAAAAATATGCGTCGTTGACCAAAACCATCGAAAACGAAAGTAAAAGCTATATTTTTCAAAAAGAGCGTATCGAAACGTTAACGCGAGAAAACAAGCGTTTACATCGCCGTCTTTTGAAACAACACGATCGTATCAACCAACTCGAAAGCGTCTATCGCGTTTTGCCCTATTTACACCGTTATCCTTCTCATACTGTCTCTTTGGTACAAACCGTCTCTTATATCAAGCTCAATCGTTTTTCTCAAATCCTTTTGACACAGCCGAAAGGCTTGGAGAAAGAGAAGATTTACGGATTGATTCAAGGCGACAACGTTGCCGGCATAGCGCGTATCCATCGAGGTCAACTTCAAGGCTATCTCGTTTCCGATCCGCTCTGTCGCTTCGCCGTACATATAGGAGATTCAAAAGCTCCCGGCATCGCCATTGGTCTGAAAAATCGCTTGATGGAAGTTAAGTTTATCCCGAAATGGTACGATATCCGTCCCGGAGACGAGGTGCGTACCTCCGGACTCGACTCTATCTTTTTCAAAAATCTTCCGGTGGGCAAAGTGATTGCCGTAGATACCCAAAGCGCCTATAAAGTCGCAACGATCCGCACCTATGCCGATATTTTTCATCCCGATCTCTTTTTTTTGATACAGGACGCGGAAGCGGATATTACGGAAGGGTATGATCGCGACAAGAGCGTCGCCGTACAAAAAGAACAAAATCTCCCATCGGAGCAAAATACGACATCGTCGAAAGAAAGGGAACAAAACGAAACGAAAGCTCCGACCGCCATAAAGATATCGGATACGCCAATCGACAAAACGCTACCGAGTATAGAGCAAACGCATGCCAACATCGTCGATCCCGAACCGCCCGTCGAATCCCCTCCCGCAAACGAACGTAAAAGATCGCAAACAACAAGAAGAAAATCCCCTCGATTCCTTGACGATACCCTCGATCTTTTTTGATACGACAACCCTTTTAAGGGCGTTTTTCGCCCCTTTCTTGTATAATCATAAACTAAAAATTAGGAACTTTTCCCCATGCCAAAACGCGAAGATATTCATACCGTTTTACTGATAGGCTCCGGTCCGATCGTTATCGGACAAGCCTGCGAATTTGACTACTCCGGAACCCAAGCGGCGAAAACGCTCAAAGAGCTCGGTTATCGCGTGGTACTGATCAACTCCAATCCCGCCACCATCATGACCGATCCCGAGTTTGCCGATCGTACCTATATCGAGCCGATTACCGAATCGGTCGTAGCCAAAATCATCGAAAAGGAAAAGGTCGATGCGATCTTGCCGACAATGGGCGGACAAACCGCACTCAATGTCGCGATGAGCATGTATGAAAAAGGTATGCTCGAGGGTATCGAGTTTCTCGGCGCCAATCCCGAAGCAATCAAAAAAGGCGAAGATAGACAAGCTTTCAAAGAGGCGATGCTCAAAATCGGCATGGACCTACCCGTCTCCAAATACGCCTATACGATGGACGAGGCGATCGGCGCGGCAAAAGAGATCGGCTTTCCACTGATTATCCGCGCTTCTTACACGCTTGCGGGCGGCGGTTCGGGCGTAGCGTACAATATGGAAGAGTTCAAAGCCCTCGCCAAAGCGGGATTGGAGGCGTCGCCTATTAACGAGATTTTGATCGAAGAGTCGCTACTTGGATGGAAAGAGTACGAGATGGAGGTGATTCGCGATCGCGAAGACAACTGCATCATCGTCTGTTCCATCGAAAATCTCGATCCTATGGGAGTGCATACGGGCGATTCGATCACCATCGCGCCCGCGTTAACGCTGACCGACAAAGAGTATCAGCGTATGCGCGACGCTTCGTTCGCCATCTTGCGCGAGGTAGGCGTCGATACGGGCGGCAGTAACGTACAATTTGCCGTCAATCCCGAAACGGGACGTATGATCGTCATCGAAATGAACCCGCGCGTCAGTCGCTCTTCGGCGCTTGCCTCCAAAGCGACGGGCTACCCTATCGCCAAAGTCGCCACACTGCTTGCCGTAGGCTATACGCTGGATGAAATCACCAACGACATCACCGGTACACCCGCAAGCTTCGAACCGGTCATCGACTATATCGTCACCAAATTGCCGCGCTTTACCTTCGAGAAGTTTCCTATGGCGGACTCGACGTTGACGACAGCGATGAAATCGGTAGGCGAAGCGATGGCGATCGGCCGTACCTTCAAAGAGTCGTTCCAAAAAGCGCTTTGCTCTTTGGAGACGGGACTTGTCGGCTTCAATCCTATCGCCTGCGACGACGAAACGCTCGTACGCGAAATCCGCCGTCCCAATGCGGAACGGATGCTCTATCTCTTCGAAGCTTTTAGACGCGGCAAAAGCGTCGAAGAGATCTACGAACTGTGCAAAATCGATCGATGGTTCCTCTACCAATTCGAAGAGTTGGCGGCACGTGAAAAGGAGATCGACGTCTCGATACTCAAAGACGCAAAGCGTCTTAGAGTCGTCAAGTCCGAAGGCTTTTCCGATGCGATGATCGCAACGATCATCAACCGCAAAGAGGGACTCTCTCTCACCGAAAACGACATCTACAACGCGCGTGAAAAGCTCGGCGTTACGTTACAGTACAACGAAGTCGATACCTGTGCCGCGGAGTTCGAGGCGTTGACGCCCTATCTCTACTCTTCCACCTCCGTCACCCCTTCCCCTTCGCACGACTGTGCGGGCGGATACCGTAGCCAAGAGGGACGCAAGGTGCTTGTCATCGGCGGTGGTCCCAACCGTATCGGACAAGGAATCGAATTCGACTATTGCTGCGTGCACGCCTCTTTTGCTCTGGAGGATATGGGTATCAAATCGATCATGTACAACTGTAACCCCGAAACGGTTTCGACCGACTACGATACCTCCGACATCCTCTACTTCGAACCGATCGATTTCGAGCATGTGCGCAGCGTTATCGAAAAAGAAAATCCCGACGGCGTAATCGTCCACTTCGGCGGACAGACACCGCTCAAGTTGGCGAAAAATCTTACGGCCATCGGCGCGAAAATCGTCGGTACGCCCTCCAAAACGATCGATCTGGCGGAAGATAGAGAGCTTTTTAGCAACTTTATCAAAGAACTCGGACTCAAACAACCCGCCAACGGTACGGCTTTTGCCAAAGACGAGGCGATGGCGATCGCCAACCGCATCGGCTATCCCGTACTGATTCGCCCCAGTTTCGTCTTGGGCGGACGCGGCATGCGTACCGTTTACAACGACGCGGAGTTACGAGAATATCTCGACGAAGCGGTGAGCGTGAGTAACGACGCGCCGGTGCTGATCGACAAATTTTTGGATAATGCGGTCGAACTCGACGTCGATGCGATCTGCGACGGTAAAGAGGTCTATATCGGCGCGGTAATGCAACATATCGAAGAAGCGGGTATCCACTCGGGTGATTCGGCGTGTTCGCTGCCGCCCGTCTCGATCCCCGAAGCGTTGGTCGAAGAGGTCAAGGCACAAACGGCGAAGATCGCTTTGGGACTTGGCGTCGTCGGATTGCTCAATATCCAGTATGCCATTCACAAAGGTGAAATCTACCTGATCGAAGTCAACCCGCGGGCGTCTCGTACCGT
>JALVPA010000069.1 GCA_027026055.1 Campylobacteraceae bacterium
CGTTGTATCGTTTCGAGAACGCGTCTGGCGTCTTGATGATCCGACGTACCTTTGGTATAGCGTAACGAAAAGTTATACATCGACGCCAACTTTTCGATCGCTTCGGGGTAGTTGAGCTTTTCGAAATCCATCACGAAACGGATCGCGTCGCCGCCCGCACCGCAACCGAAACAGTGATAAATCTGCTTGGCGGGACTTACGACGAACGACGGTGTTTTTTCACCGTGAAACGGGCAGTTGGCTTTATAGTTGGCTCCGGCTTTTTTCAGCTCGATATAGTTGCCTATCACGTCGACGATATCGATCGTTTGTTTGAGGGATTCGATGGAGGCACTATCAATCATGGCTCACATTATATCCTATTTGGTATAATCGCATCATACCGCATCGCAAAACGCTCCGTATCAAAACGCCAATGGGGTCGAAAGGTTTTTTATGGAACATATCTTACCCGCATATCACGATCCGCTTTTCAGTATTTTGCTGATCGTCCTTATCAGCCTTATCATCGCCGTCGCCACTTACGGATGGGGCATCTACAAACAGCAGCGCGAAGAGGGGCGTCTTTTGAAATTTCTCGACAAATTCGACAGCAACGAATGCGCACTCGATACCTCCAGTATGCCCTACGAAACGCACCTGCTCAAACCTCTGACCTTGTTGGCAAAGGCGTTCGAAAACGCGGGAGAGTACCACAAAGCGATCAATATCTACCTCTACCTCATCCGTCACAATGACAACGATCTCATGAAAAACGAATTGATGGAAAGGCTTGGAAGCACCTATTTGCACGCGGGTTTTTTGGAACGTGCCCAAAACATCTACGAAGAGATCCTTCGCAAACGCCCTCGCAACAAAAAGGTGCTTAAAGAACTCGGTATCGTCTACGAGATGATGCACCGTTTCGACAAGGCCGAGGAGATCATCGAACCCTTGGAAACGCTGGGGGAAGAGACCCGTACCTTCAAACACTTTCTGCGTTTTTCCGCCCTCATCCACGATACGCGCCTCGATCCTCACGAAAAGAGCGAAAAGCTTTTGAAGCTGCTGGAAAAAGAACCCGCGCTCTATCGCCATACGATTTCGGTACTCTTCAAACTCGATACTTCCAAAGCGTGGCAAACGCTCGATCCCGAGAGAATCGAAGAGATTCTCGATATCCTATGGTTCTTACCCAATTCACAACTCGATTTGGATATAATCTCACAACACAAGCGTCTTGGCGTCCTCTACTATGCCAAAGGCTACCTTAAACATCCGCCGACGGTATCGAGCGGCATCTTTGCGGTGGACATGATCGCCAAAGCGAGGGAAAACGGATTTGCGGAAGCCGACCTCGGCTTCTCCTATTTGTGCGACCGGTGCAAAGGGAGTTTCCCCGTCCCTTTTCAGCGTTGTCCCAACTGTATGGCGATCAATTCCATCAAAGTCGAGGAATATATTGCAAAAGCACACGCGCAAACGAATCACTCTTTACTCTGACGGCTCCAGCCTCGGCAATCCCGGACCGGGAGGGTATGCCGGCATTTTGGAGTATCAAGGACACCGCAAAAGCTACAAAGGCGGCGAAGCGATGACCACCAACAACCGCATGGAACTCAAAGGCGTCATCGAAGGATTGCGCCTGCTCAAAGAGCCGTGCGACGTCGAAATCGTCTCCGACAGCACCTATGTGGTCAAAGCGATCAACGAATGGCTGCCGGGGTGGATCGCCAAGGATTTTAAAAAGGTCAAAAACGTCGATTTGTGGCGAGAATATCTCGAAGCGGCAAAACCGCACCGTATCCGCGCCACATGGGTACGCGGTCACGACGGTCATCCCGAGAACGAAGCGTGCGATCGCATGGCAAAAGAGGAAGCCGAACGTTATAAACGTATCACGCACGAGGAGCACCGAGAATGAACGACTATACTTCGCTCGAAGAGAAACTGGGCTATCGCTTCAAAGACAAACGTCTCATCGTCGAAGCGCTCACGCACAAAAGCTATAAAAAGCCTTACAACAACGAACGCCTGGAATTTCTCGGCGACGCCGTACTCGATCTGGTAGTCGGCGAATACCTGTTCAAAAAGTTTCCCGACTCCAACGAAGGCGTTCTTTCGAAGATCCGCGCATCTTTGGTCAACGAAAGCGGCTTCGCGCTCTTGGCGCGCGCCATAGAACTGGGCAACTACATCTACCTTTCTCCCGCAGAAGAGAACAACAACGGCCGCAACAAACCCTCTTTGCTCTCCAACGCCTTCGAAGCCGTCATCGGCGCCGTCTATCTCGAAGCGGGGCTGGACACCGTACGACGCATCGCCATCGCGCTACTTGAAGAGGCGCATCCCAAAATCGATCTCGATACCCTCTCGAAAGATTACAAAACCGCCCTGCAAGAACTAACACAAGCCACCCACGGCGTCACCCCTCAATACGAACTGCTCGGCGCCTTCGGTCCCGATCACAAAAAGGAGTTCGAAGTGGCGGTCACACTCAACGGCGAACGCATCTCCGAAGCACGCGGCAAAAGCAAAAAAGAAGCCCAACAAAAAGCGGCGAAAATCGCACTGGAGCGACTCAAATCATGAACAGTTTCGGAAAACGACTCATTCTCACAACTTTCGGCGAATCGCACGGAAAGGCAATCGGCTGTATCCTCGACGGTGTTCCTGCGGGGCTGGAGATAGACGAAGCTTTCATCCAATCGGAACTCGATCGGCGCAAACCGGGCAAAAGCAAACTCGAAACGGCGCGTAAAGAGCCCGACAAAGTCGAAATCCTTTCGGGTACATTCGAAGGCAAAAGCACCGGTACGCCCATCGCGATGGTGATCTTCAATACCGACCAAAAGAGCCGCGACTATAACAGCGTCAAAGATCTTTTTAGACCGGGGCATGCCGATTTTACCTATTTTCACAAATACGGTATACGCGACTATCGCGGCGGCGGACGTAGCTCCGCACGCGAAACGGCGGCGCGCGTCGCGGCGGGGGCGATCGCGAAACTGATACTCAAGCACATCGGCGTGACGATACGCAGCGGCATCCTCGAGATAGACGAAGTGCGTGCCGAAACGATCGATTTCGACTATGCCGCGACCTCCATCGTGCGCGCCCTCGATCCCGATAAAGCTTCCGCGATGGAAGCGGCGGTTTTGGCGGCAAAAAAGGCGCACGATAGCGTCGGCGGTACCGTCTTGACCGTCGCCGACGGCGTGCCCGTAGGACTCGGCGAACCGCTTTATTACAAACTCGATGCGGTTTTGGCGGAAGCGATGATGGGTATCAACGCCGCCAAAGCGGTCGAGATCGGCGACGGTACGGAGGTGGTGCGTCTCAAAGGAAGCGAAAACAACGATCCCATCGCTCCCGAAGGCTTCAAAAGCAACCATGCCGGAGGTACCCTCGGCGGTATCGCCAACGGCGATCGTATCGTCGTGAAAACCTACTTCAAACCGACTCCCTCCATCTTTCGCGAACAGCAAACGATCGACGTAAACAACAACTCGACGCTCTGTAAACTCGAAGGACGCCACGACCCTTGCGTCGCCATACGCGGCGCCGTGGTCACCGAAGCGATGATGGCACTGGTACTTGCCGATATGGCGTTACTGCATATGGGCAGGAAGATGGAGCATCTCGCCAAAATTTACGGATAGCCGCTTCGGACTATCTCCTCGCTTCACACTTTTCGACGACGGGACACACCTCGCAGTGCGGTGTGTTCGGTCGGCAAATCGTCTGACCGAAACTCACCAACACCCTGTTAAGCCCATGTTTCGTCTCGACGGGCAACATCGCATTGAGCGCTTCTGCGGTCTTCTCCGGTGTCTGTGTATCGACGACACCCCACATCGTTACCAATCGGTGCACATGGGTATCGACCGCCACGATCGGTTTGGCAAACGCATTTTCAAGTACGATGGCGGCGGTCTTGGGACCGATACCCTCAATCGAAACGAGTCTCTCCTTATCGTTGGGGACTTCTCCGCCGAAACGCTCCGTCAATATCCGCGCCACCCGTTTGAGTGTACGCGCCTTTTTGCGATAAAATCCTACCGGATAGATCAAACGCTCGATCTCTTCGACCTCCGTCGCCGCAAGCGTCTTCGGATCTTTGACACGTTCGAAAAGGCGTAATGCCGCTTGCAACGTCACTTCGTCTTTAGTGCGAAAGCTAAGCAGTGTCGCGCACAAGATTCGAAACGGCGTGCGCTCATACGCACTCTCGAAAACTTTGGCGGGTGCATCCCACTTTTCGTATTCGCGAAAGAGTATCGCTATCGTCTCCAAAAATCTCTCGCGATCCATTGTCTCTCCTAAAAGAGCGTCGGCTCGTCGATCGCTTTGATACGAAACCGTTTGCGATGCACGGGCGACCTGCCGTATCGCTTGATCGCTTCAACATGGGCTTTGGTGCCATATCCTTTGTGCGACTCGAATCCGTACATAGGATAACGTTTTGCCAACGCGACGATCTCTCTGTCGCGTGTCACTTTCGCCAAGATACTCGCCGCCGAGACTTCGGGAACTTCAGCGTCGGCTTTAATCATGGTTGTAATGTTGTCAACACCGAAGGCGCTATTGCCGTCAAAAAGATAATCGGCATCGGGAATATGCGCCAGAATGGCTTTCAGCCCGCGACGCAAACACTCCGAAATACCGAGGTCGTCCACCTGCTGCGCCGGGAAAGAGACAATGTGATAACGTGCATTCTCGATAATTGTCCCATAGAGTGCCTCTCGCCGTTTCTGTGTCAACTTTTTGGAGTCCGTCAACCCCTCAACCTCTCCTGTCAACACCACCCCCGCCATCACCAACGAGCCTGCGATACACCCTCTCCCCGCTTCGTCTATGCCGCAGAGGGGTCTGTTTTGTTCTTGCATTTTTCCTCCAAATTGTTTTTGTTTTGTATATGTATTAACGGTGCTGTCACGGGACAACACCCTACGCACTTGTCAATACTTCCAAAAACGCTTCGCCGTACCAATAGTATGCGACCTCGCCGATAACGAAATTTTAATCGTAAGGCAATGTTCCGGATCATGCCAATTTGTATCCGACACCCCATACCGGCACGATATAGCTTTTCGTTCCGTCGGGATCTATTTTCTTTTTCAATCGATTGAGCGCTACATTGATCGTCTTGTCGTGAAAATCGTCGCCGCGCTCTTTCCACACCTCTTCACGCAAAAAATCGCGCTCCAAAACCCTATTGGGGTGGGTTACGAAGGTATAGAGAAGCTTAAATTCGAGTCTGCTTAAGGGTATCTCTTTTCCTTCGACGGTGAGGCGATGTCGCTTCGGATCGAGCACCATATCGCGGTATTTTATTTTGTCGCTTTGTCGTACCCCCGATCGGCGCAAGAGCGCTTCGACGCGTAAAAGCAGCTCTTTGTAACTGAAAGGCTTGGTCATATAGTCGTCTCCGCCGACGCGAAAGCCTCTTTCAAGATCGCTTTCTCTATCTTTGGCGGTGAGAAAAATAACGGGAATGTCGTATCCTAAGCGGCGAAGGTGCGCGACAAAGTCGCTTCCCTCGACACCGGGGAGATTACGATCGACAATCATAAGCGCAGGCGTCTCCTCCTCTAAAAACTGCTCCACTCGATCCGTGGAGAGAAACCCCGTCACGGCATACCCCGCTTTGTTCAGATGATACTCCAGCAGTTCCAGAATATCCTCTTCGTCTTCGATGACGACGATTTCGATCTCTTCGCTTTGCATACCTATATGATAATCAAAAGAGATTATAATAGGCTAAGCTTTTATTGCTGATCATTGCAATTGAGCACTTTAGATTTGGCAAGCGCCGCTTCGATCTCCTCTTTGCTCACCTCTCCCGTTAAATCGAGCGAAACATCGCCGTCATTGCCGCTTACTTGCATATCGCGGATCTTCTTTTTTGTCTCAT
Organism: Campylobacteraceae bacterium; assembly: GCA_027026055.1. Lineage (GTDB taxonomy): Bacteria > Campylobacterota > Campylobacteria > Campylobacterales > Sulfurovaceae > JALVPA01. Next base: position 5,897 of record JALVPA010000069.1, read on the forward strand.
CACTTATGCACTCGCATTGACCCGTCGCACAATTTTCGATCATTTTAACAATCTGCTCTTTTTTGACTTCGCCGAGGAAGTTGATTTTAACACCGTTGGCTGTTGTATTGACATTTTTTTGCATC
>JALVPA010000070.1 GCA_027026055.1 Campylobacteraceae bacterium
CCATTTTGCGAGGCCATATCGAAGACGACGCGCAGTTGCGCCAACGCGTCGCTTTTGCGCTTTCCGAGATTATCGTCGCCAGCGAATCGACCGACTTTTTTTTCCGGCACAGGGGCGAAGCGCTCTCTTATTATTACGACCTGTTGCTCAAAGGGGCGTTTGGGAACTATGGCGATCTCCTGTATGATGTAAGCCTCTCCCCCGCCATGGCGACCTTCCTGACTTATGCCAACAATCGCAAAGAGCACATCGATCCCGATACCAACCAAACCGTCTATCCCGACGAAAATTACGGACGGGAGATCATGCAGCTCTTCTCCATCGGACTCTTTGATCTCAATATGGACGGAACGACCAAGCGTCGAAACGGCAAGCGTATCTCTTCGTATAGTCAACAGGATGTGATGGAGATCTCAAGGGTCTTTACGGGGCTCATCTATGCGCACCATACCCAGCCCAACAACCATAGCCCTTCATTGTGGCAGAGCGACTCGCTGCATCCGATGGTCTGTTATAGCGACTACCATGATGACGGAGAAAAAACCTTTTTGGGGCAAACGGTGCCGGCGGGACAGGACTGTTTCCGGGATATCAGGGATACGGTCGACATTTTGATGAACCATCCCAATACCGCCCCCTTCATCGCCAAAAAGCTGATTGTTCGTTTGACAAAATCCAACCCCAAAACCGACTATGTCCAAAGAGTGGCCGAAGTGTTCGAGAACAGCGGCGGGGATCTGGGCAAGACCGTTCGAGCCATTTTGTTGGACAAAAACATCTGGGAGGATATCAAAACCGACCGGGCCGTAATGATCAAAGAGCCCTATTTGATGTATATCCAGATGCTGCGGGCGATGAACGTCAAACCCTGGCCCAAACGGGAAACGACCGATGATGACGGAACCAAACACTCCATCGAAAACCGTTATTATGTGCGTTCAAAATACGCCATGATCAATCAATGGCCCACCTACCAACCGACGGTCTTCGGCTTTTTCAGCGACAGCTACCAGCCCAACAACGTAGAGTTCAAACTGCGAGGGTGGAAAGCACCCAAAGCCTCGCTCTATACGACAAAATATATGGTGGGTATCGAAAACCACACTCTAGAAACACTCCAGCGCAACGAGTATCACTACCTTTATGCCAGCAATAAAGACGCCGACGGCAACTATACGTTGGGGCACAGAAGCGGGCAGTTCTACACCTATATGCTCTTTAATTTTGCGAACTATTTAAATCGTTTCAAAAAACCGGGTCACGACTTTGTCGACGGTCCGAAGGATGAAGCCGGACGGGAAGCGGCGGTGCGATATGTCATTGAAGATGCCTCGCGGCGTCTTTTGGGCAAACAACTCGATAGAGAAACGGTGCAACACTTGGTGGATGCTTATAAAGATATCTTTACCAGATATTCCGACAGTTGGGACAATGAGGAGATCCAAAAACGTCTCATCGTAAGAGTCATCGCACCGTTGATAACCGAGATCGTCATGAGCGAAGAGTATATGACAAACTAAGGAGACGCAGATGCAAAGAAGAGAGTTTTTGAAATTTGCAGCGATTTTGGGAGGCGCGGGGGCTTTTCCTCAAATTTTGTCGGCCGACCCCGGCAATACGCTCAGCGGTTTCAAAGCGATTGTGCTTGTCGATTTAAGGGGAGGAAACGATGCGCTGAATACTTTTATACCGACGGGAAGCGACAGCAAAACGGGATACGGCAACTATGTCAAGCAACGAGCAAGCGGTATCGCCATCCCCGATAACGATTTGATGGGAGATCTGCGAAATCTTGTAGGCGAGAGCGGGTATCTCGAAATCGGCTCCGAATCGGCAAATCCTTACAATGTCGGCGGAACCGATGAGGCGAAACATTATATGAAAGGGTTCTATCTTCTCAATCGCCACTTCGACAGCAAAATCGCCGTCAACGCCATGATGCCCGAACTTGCCTACTGGCTCGATCGAGGCAGAGGCGCCGTGATTCAAAATGTCGGAAACATCGCAGCCCCCTACACCAAATCCGAACTGCTCAGTGACAAAAGCAAACTGCCGCCGAGTCTCTTTGCCCACAATATCCAAAATCTTCTGGCCCATCTGGGCGTCTCAAGCAGTATGACGGTGCCGACGGGGTGGCTTGGCAAACTGGCCGACCAATGGGGAGACGTCAACGGCGATACGATCTACGAAATGAATATCAATCTCTCGGGATACGGCATCGAACGCGCGATGTTCGGGGCCAACACTTCTCCGATGAACTACAGTTTTTCGGGACCGACCCGACTGGGAAAACACCTTAACAGCGACTATGAAGAGTGGGTGAATAAAACGCGCAAGGCGGGTGATAAAGACCCCTTTAGAAATCTTGCCGCGTCATTACGAAGAAAAAGCTATGCCGAAACGATTCAAACGCTCATCGATTGGGACGCCATCGGCGAGGATACCGAACTAAAAGGTATTACCGACGTTTACGGCAATAAAATCTACGATAACGAAGAGGTCACCACAATTCAAATGGCGATGAGTGCGCCAATCAATAAGAGGGTGGTCGAGTCGTTCAAAACGGCGGCGAAGCTGATCGCGATCGCGAAACGGAAAAACTTTAAGCGTATCGCATTGAGCATCAATGTCCCGGGATTCGATCAACACAGTCGTCTCAAACAAGACCACAGCGTACGCCTACGGGGGCTCAGTCTCGGCATCGATGCCTTCATGCGCGCCATGGAGGCCAAGGGGTGGCTTGATGAAGTGGCGGTGGTATCTCTATCGGATTTTTCTCGTTCCGTAGCGGGCAATGACGACGGAAGCGACCACGCTTGGGGCGGCGCGCAGTTTGTATTGGGGGCTGTCAACGCGGGAAACTACGGACAATTCCCCGATTTGACGGTAGGCAGCGATCTGGATATCTCCCGCAAGTCGCGGGGACGCTTTATCCCCTCCACCTCCTACTCGGAATATTACGGCAAAATCCTTGAATGGTTCGGAGCGGCTTCCGATGAAATCGACAACGCTTTGCCGGAGCGTCAAAATTTCGATTTGACCAGAACGGACCTGAACTTTATGGCATAACATATCCTCATATGCATCTATACTTCCTTTTGGAGGATTATCCCGTTTGGAAAAGTCAAAAAAAGACAGAATAACATCCGGCACTGCACCTCTTTTTTCAAAGAAACATTACTGCAAAAAAGATAAAATATCTACAATTCGAATCGATATCACTAAAAGGAAATCCATGAACAAACGGCTTTTCGCCATTTTCGGCGATCCCGTCGCACACTCCAAATCGCCGCTGATGCACAACTACGCTTTCGAAGCGCTCGGCTATCCGGGATGCTATACCCGCTACCTACTCAAAGAGGGCACACAACTGCGTGAACATTTTTTAGCCCTACAACTTGACGGTGCAAACATCACCGTTCCGCACAAAGAGCACGCCTACCGCGCCTGCGACGAACTCGACGACTTCGCCCGCAAAGTCGGCGCGGTCAACACCATCGTACGCAAAGAAAACACACTCTACGGCTACAATACCGACGCACCCGGTTTTCTCAAAGCAATCGCACGTTTCAAAGCAATCCGTTCCATACTCTTTCTCGGAGCGGGCGGTACGGCACTAGCAACTGCGCCAATTTTGCAGGATGCGGGCTACGAAGTCGACATCCTCAACCGCAGTGCACCGCGCCTAAAAGCTTTTGCCGAAGCGGGATTTCAAACCTTCACTTTCGAGACATTCGAAGCACAAAACTACGACATGATCGTCAATATGACTTCGGCGGGTCTCAAAGAGCAAACACTCCCCGCCCCCGAAGCCCTGCTTGCGCCGCTACTCAAAGCAAGCAAAGCCGCCGTCGATGTCGTCTATGGCAAGCGAACCCCCTTTTTGCGCCTTGCCGAAAGCCTCGGCGTACCGACACAAGACGGCAGCGAAATGCTCTTGCAGCAAGGCGTCTTGGCATTCGATCTCTTTAGCGAACACCGATTTTCATGCGAAGCGATAGAAGAAGCGATGCGAAAAGGATTACGACTATGAAAAAAATCGGCCTTACCATACTTCTCTTGGTAGCGATAGCACTCCTTGTCTACCTCAACCTCCCCAAGATCACCCCCTACTACACGCAGCTGACCAAACCGCGTGTCGGACTCAATGTCGACTTGCAACCCGAAGCGCAAAAAGAGGCGCATTTCGTCGGTTCCACAACCTGCAAAAAGTGTCACGAAGAGCAGTATAGAGACTGGAAAAATTCGATGCACTCCAAAATGATCCAAGATATCCGAAAAGATCCGAGTGTCGTCGTCGCCGACTTCTCCAAACTACCCGACGATGCCGACTTTACCCTTAAAGAGGCGGTTTATACCATCGGTAGCAAATTTAAACAACGCTATATGATACCCGCCGTTATCGACGGCAAAGAGGATTTCAGACTCGGCAACTACCAATGGAACACCCAAACGCACAAGTGGCAACACTTCAAGCCCTACAAATACTGGTATAGCGACGCCTATCCGCACGACAACAGACACTTTCCCACCTCCACCACCTGCGACGGATGTCATTTTACCGGGTTTATGTCCACCGGTAAGCGCGTAGAGCCCGCCATCGCCTGCGAAAGTTGCCACGGACCGGGAAGTAAGCATGCCGAAGACCCCGATTCGCCGATCTACAAGGCAAGCGTCGCCGATCCGATCCGCACCGACGAAGTCTGCTTGCAGTGTCATATGCGCAACCGCGACAAGCGTCTCGCCGATACCAATGTCACCGTCAAAGATCTTTGGATGCAAGCGACCGACTATCCTACGGGATACGAAGCGGGTAAACCGCTTGTCGATTACAAACTGCCCGCCCCTTATATGCCCGGCAAAGAGACCAAAGAGTTCTGGCCCAACGGTATGGCGAAAAAGAACCGCACCCAAGGCAACGAGTTTATCCACGATGCGATGTATGCGCACGGCATCACCTGCATCAACTGCCACAATCCGCACAAACTCGACAACACCGCACAAAAACCCCAAGGCAACGCCGCGTGTATGAAGTGTCACAGCTTCGGCTCCGTGATCGGACCGCACCAAGCAACTCTCGAAGCGCACACCCGTCATAAAGCCGACTCCAAAGGCTCGCTCTGTATCGAGTGCCACATGCCCAAAACGGGACGCCACACCGGCAAATCGCCGCTAACGGTACGCACCCACCGCTTCGCCTTCTTCTATCCGGCACAAACCGAAGCCTACGGCATGCCGCCCGAAACCAACGCCTGCTACGCCTGCCATAAAGAGAAAAGCCTACGAAGCCTACAAGCCGATCTCGAGCGTTGGGGCATGGTGCGCTGGGATCAGATGGAGATGCACGATAAGGCACTACAACTACCCAAAAAGAAGTACTAAATCGCCTACTTAAAAGTGTAAACGGTCATGAACGTTTACACTTTTTTTGACTTCTATGTCCAATAGTTCACTATAAAATTAGACTTATGCGTCTAAAAATAGTTCAAAGTATTAAAGAAAGGTTAACAAGCAGACTTTATAATAGTCGTAATGCAATAAAAAGGAACGAGCGTGATCAACATATTGATGATAGAAGACGATCCGGAGTTTGCGGAACTTTTGAGCGAATATCTTGCCCAATACGACATCAAAGTGACCAACTACGAAGATCCCTTTTTGGGTCTGAGTGCGGGGGTCAAGAAGTTCGATCTAGTGATTTTAGACTTGACGCTTCCGGGGATGGACGGGTTGGAAGTATGCGAAGAGTTGGTGCGCAAATACGACATCCCCGTCATTATCTCTTCGGCGCGTAGCGACATCAACGACAAGGTGCAAAGCTTCGAATTGGGCGCATACGATTATCTACCCAAACCTTACGACCCCAAAGAGATGTATGCGCGCATCATGGCGATACTCAACCGCGTCAAAAAAGACGACGGCAAAAGCAAACAGATGCCGACAAGCGATTTCGAAATCAAAGGAGATACTATCTACTACAAAGGCGAAGCGCTCAACCTCACCCCGGCGGAGTTCGAAG
>JALVPA010000071.1 GCA_027026055.1 Campylobacteraceae bacterium
TATGCACTCGATACGGCGTTCGAGTTTGATCGCGACGTGATTGTCGAGCCCTTTGTCGAAGGGGTCAAAGAGTACAATTTGGCGGGATGCTATACGAACGATTGGGAGTTTTCGATCGTCGAAGAGCCGCAAAAAGAGAGCTTTTTGGACTTTGAGAAAAAATATATGGATTTTTCGCGCGACGAACAGGTGCATGAGGCCGAAATCGACGATGCTTTGCACACGTCGCTTCAAGAAGCGTTTCGAAAGATCTACGACCCGCTTTTTAAGGGCAGTTTGATTCGTTGCGACTTTTTTGTCGTCAACGACGAGGTCTACCTTAACGAAATCAATCCCATTCCGGGTTCGATGGCAAACTATCTTTTTGAAAATTTCGAAGCGACATTGACACGTCTTGCCTCACATCTTCCCAAGGAAAAATCGATAGCCGTAGATTACCGCTATATCGACTCGATTCAAAAAGCCAAAGGCAAAGCGTAACGCCTCCGAATCGGAGGTTTTTTCTCCTAATAAAATCGTCGCAAATTCCCGCATATCAATCGTTTGCGCCTTTTTTGATACCTTTGTTAAAATTTATTTAACAAATCCTCTTTCGCCTATTTTAATTTAAGCTTTTAATAGGAAAGTTTAACCTATAATTAACGCTGAATGTTGTCATCACACAACATAAAATTTTTCAAGGGGGTATGCATGCAATCAAATGCAGCATTGGAATACGATTATTCCGTAGCAAAATTGTTCACCTATACGACAATTTTGTTTGGATTTTTGGGGATGCTGATCGGTACGCTGATCGCATCGCAACTGGCGTTCCCCGAGCTCAACTATCTGTTGGGCGAGTACGGAACGTTCTCGAGACTCAGACCGCTTCACACGACAGTGGTGATTTACGGCTTTACGCTTAGCGGTATCTGGGCGACTTTCTATTATTCGGGTCAGCGCGTATTAAAAGTGTCGATGGCGGAGTCGAAATTTATTATGTTTATGGGTAAATTTCACTTCTGGCTTTACTTCGTCGGTGCGTTGGTAGCGACGGTGAGCTTGCTTTTGGGTATCACGCAAAACAAAGAGTACGCGCAGTACGAGTGGCCCGTCGATATCGTCGTGGTTCTTATTTGGGTTGTTTGGGGAATTACGATGTTTGCGATGATCGGTATTCGTAGAGAAAAAGCGCTCTACATCTCCATGTGGTACTACATTGCATGTTTCCTCGGTATAGCGATGCTTTATCTCTTCAATAACATGGCCGTACCCACATATTTCCTTTCCGGCGGTCTCGGTAATATCTTGCACTCCGTTTCCATGTATGCGGGTACGAACGATGCGTTGGTACAGTGGTGGTTCGGACACAATGCCGTGGCATTCGGATTTACCGTTCCCATCATTGCGATGATCTACTACTTCTTGCCCAAAGAGTCCGGACAAGCGGTTTACTCTTATAAACTTTCGCTCCTTTCTTTCTGGGGATTGATGTTCGTTTATCTTTGGGCGGGTAGCCACCACCTTCTTTGGTCGACCGTTCCCGATTGGATGCAGTCTATGGGTTCCGTCTTCTCCGTCGTGTTGATTTTACCCTCTTGGGGTTCTGCGATCAACATGCTTTTGACGATGAAAGGGGAGTGGAATCAGTTGACGGAAAACCCGTTGATTAAGTTTATGGTATTGGCGTCTACCTTCTATATGCTCTCTACGTTGGAAGGTCCGATTCAGTCCATCAAGTCCGTTAACGCGATTGCGCACTTTACCGATTGGATTCCGGGTCACGTTCACGACGGTGTACTCGGATGGGTCGTCTTTATGATTATGGCGGCGCTCTTCCATATGGCACCGCGTATGTTCAAACGCGAAATCTACTCTAAAAAGTTGATGGAGGCGCAATTCTGGCTCCAAACGAC
>JALVPA010000072.1 GCA_027026055.1 Campylobacteraceae bacterium
CCGCCAAATAAAACACCGCCGCAACCGCCAATGCCGTCAGCATACCTTTCATCTCTTTTCCTTTATCGTATTAACAGGGTCAACCCCTTAGTCTCTCTTTGCCGATGAAACGGGACTAAAGTCCCTATTCCAAGATTCTTCAACTTTCACGCATCGCTTTTTTCTAAAAGGAGGCGGGACTACACTCCCGCACATACGGGGTTAAAACCCCACCTCCAAAACGCCTCACTCTTCTCTCTTCTCTCTTCTCTCTTCTCTCTCTTCGGTTCCTCATTTCTCATTCCTCATTACTCATTATCTCTTCCCGATATATCTCATCCATATAGCGTAACTTCACTTGCGTTAAAAGCCCCTTAGCGCGGCGCAACGCTTCTATCGTTTCGGGATACGGATGTCCGATCGCTATCGCATATCCGCGTTTTATTGCGATACGCACCGCTTTTTGCAATTGTGCTGTGATGGCGGGAACACTTCGGATGTTATCGATAAAGATATCGCGGTGCAAATAATCGTCGCCGTAACTCCGCACTATCGAAGCAACTTTCGTATGCGGCGACGTGCGACTATCGACAAAAACAAATCCGTATTTGCGCAAAACCGGATAGAGCCTTCGCATCGCCGCTTTGTCGGAAGTAAAACGCGACCCCGTATGGTTATTGATCGCTTTTGCATGCGGGAATAGCCTACGCAAACGCGCAATTTTGCTTTCAAGTTGCTTGCTATCGAAACGTCGCATCAGGGTATAGCTCTGGCTGTTGAATTTGACGCTACCCGATTCCATCGGTAAATGAATCATATAGTGACGCAACCCTTTTGCCAACCGCTCCGTATGAGGAAAGAGCGTATAAGGAGGGAATATCGACGGAGTGACCGGATAGCCGATCGCTTCTATTTGCGACAACTGTTTTGACGTATGCACATCGTCGATGACAATCACCAATTGCGGTTGTTTGAAACGGCGTATACGCACATGTTTCGGAAATTTATCCTCTTTCGAACGCTGTGCGTTTTTAGACGGAAGGCGTAAATTCGACGATATTCTTTTTGAAGACGAAACGTTCGTTTTGTTTGTCGACATACTATCCGAAGTATCGCGGCGGACAATTGCTTTTTTGGTTTCGTTCGTTGATTTTCTTTGCTCTTCTACGATATGTTTGGCAACGGCGCTATCGCTATACGAAGGAATACGTTGGTGCAGACAAAAATGAAGACAATAGGCAATCACCCCCAACACTATTGCAAAAACAATGACCAATATGTCCCATTCGAAAAGCCGTTTCAACGAACGGTACTTCAACACTTTTTTACGTGAAGAATTTTTTCGCACTCTCTTCTTCGACGTCAATTTTCGAGAAGCATGCTTCCGCGAGCGCTTTTTTTTACGAGTAGATGCCATATCACTGCCTTGGAAACTATCGATACGATTATAGCAAACGAAGAAAAATTAGAAATTAGAAATTAGAAGTTAGAAGTTGAATGACGTGAGATTTTTTGTAAGTTTGTTGTAGATTCGGGTGTTTGGATGAGAGAGGCACATCAAGAAATTAGAAATTGAATAGCGTAAGATTTTTTATGATTTGTACTTAGATTTGCGGGTTTGGGCAAAGGAGCTTACAAATGGTAAGTAACTGCGCCCATCTCGAAAAGATGAGCACAAATCGCAAAAAAGATTAGTTAGTCTCTTGATCGACAATCTTATTGGCTTTGATCCACGGCATCATCTCGCGCAATCTTCTACCCGTCACCTCTACGGGGTGGTTTTTGAGATTTTGTCTCTCGGCGGTCATTCTGGGGTAGCCCGCTTGTCCTTCGAGGATGAAATCTTTGGCGAATTTACCGTTTTGGATCTCTTTGAGGATCTCTCTCATCGCTTTGCGTGACTCTTCGTTGATGACACGCGGTCCGCTGACCATATCGCCGTATTCGGCGGTGTTGGAGATGGAGTAGCGCATGTCGGCGATACCGCCCTCGAAGATGAGATCGACGATGAGCTTCATCTCGTGCAGACACTCGAAGTAGGCCATCTCTTCGGGGTAGCCCGCCTCGACCAAGGTTTCGAAACCGGCTTGGATCAATGCGCTCACACCGCCGCAGAGTACCGCTTGCTCACCGAAAAGGTCGGTTTCGGTTTCGTCCTTGAAGGTAGTTTCGATGATCCCGGTGCGTCCGCCGCCGATGGCTGAGGCGTAGGAGAGCGCCAGCTCTTTGGTGTTGCCGCTCGGATCTTGCGCAACAGCGATCAGGTCGGGGATACCGCCGCCTTTGACAAACTCGCTACGCACGGTATGTCCCGGCGCTTTGGGAGCAACCATCATAACGTTGATGTCGGCGCGAGGTACGATGCGTCCGAAGTGGATATTGAAGCCGTGTCCGAAAGCGATGGTGGCACCCTCTTTGAGATTGGGTTCGATCTCGTTTTCGTAGACCGCTTTTTGACTCTCGTCGGGCAAGAGAATCATCACAACATCCGCCTCTTTGACCGCTTCGGCAACGGGAAGTACCGTAAAGCCTTTGACCTGCGCTTTTTTCCAAGAGTTGCCACCCTCTTTGAGTCCTACGACGACATCGACGCCGCTGTCTCGGAGGTTTTCGGCATGTGCGTGCCCTTGGCTACCGAAGCCGATCATCGCTACTTTCTTGCTGCGAATGATGCTCAAATCGCAATCTTTATCGTAATAAACGTTGAGTGCCATTACTGTTCCTTCATGAGTAAATTTGCGCGATTATACCAAAAATTCCCTGTTATTGTTTCAAAGATGGTATAATCTGCTATCGAAAGAGGAGAATGTGATGTCCGAAATACTCACACATACCGTAGAGTGGTGGCATTGGATCGCGTTTGGCGTGATACTCGGTATTGCCGAAACGATGACCGGGACATTCGTACTGTTGATTTTGGGAGGTTCGGCGATACCGGTCGGCATCGTCGCGCTGCTTTATCCCCTTTCGTTTGCGGCGCAACTGTTGATGTGGATCGTTTTGAGTCTCGTTACGACTGCGGTGTGGCTACGCTGGTTTCGTACACAGCCGACCGAGCGAAGCGGTCAAGCCGATTTCGGCACCGATACCGTCGGCACGCTCCTGCAAGATATCGATACGCAACATCGCGGCAAAGTACGTTTCGACGCCCCCGTTTTGGGCAATAGCGTATGGCATGCCCGCGCCGATAGACCGCTACGTAAAGGTACGCGCGTCAAAATCGTCAAAATCAACGGTCAACTGCTCACCGTCGCTCCCGTCGCGACGGAAACAAACCGCACCTCTCTCAAAACGACTAAGGAGTAGCTATGGAACAGATTATGCCTTTGTTGGTCTTTTTTCTCTTTTTTGTCATTGTCACACTCTATAAGGGGATCAATATCGTTCCTCAAGGCGAAGAGTGGATCGTCGAAAGACTCGGAAGATTTTCGCGTACGCTCAAACCGGGACTCAACATCATCGTTCCTTATATCGAAAAGGTGCGCAGACGCGTCAGTACGAGAGATATCATCCTCGATATCCCGGAGCAAGAGGTGATCACCAAAGACAACGCCGTGATCGTCACCAATGCCGTCACTTTCGTTCGCGTTACCAATCCGCGCGACGCAATTTACGGTATCGAAGATTTCAGATTGGCGATCCAAAACCTGGTGATGACCACGCTCCGCTCTATCTTGGGCGAAATGACGCTGGATGAAGCGCTGAGCAATCGCGAGCATATCAAAACGAAGCTCAAAGAGCAGATTCTCGACGATGTGGCCGACTGGGGCGTGACGGTCAAAAGCGTCGAGATCCAAGATATCAACCCCAGCCCTTCGATGCAAAAGGCGATGGAGCAGCAAGCGGCGGCGGAGCGCGAACGCCGCGCCGTAGAGACGATGGCGGAAGGGAAAAAGAACGCGATGATCCTCGAAGCGGACGGTAAGCTCGAAGCCGCCAAGCGCGAAGCCGAAGCGCAGATCACGCTGGCGAAGGCTTCCGCCGAAGCGATCCGCGATATCAGTGAAACTATCCAGGACAAAGAGCTTCCCGCCATGTTCTTGCTCGGAGATCGCTATATCAACACGCTTGAGAAGATGAGTCAAAGCGAAAACAGCAAATTTGTCATCTACCCCGCCGATCTGCAAGGGGCGATCAAGGGGATGCTCGGCGGTGTCTTTAAAAAGTGAAACCGACCGACTTCACGCGTGTCAACACCATCACTCTCGATAAGCACTGCGAGGGGCAGCGACTCGATAACTATCTTTTCAAACTCCTCAAGGGTGCACCCAAAAGCCTGATCTATCGCATCATCCGCAAAGGCGAGGTGCGACTTAACAAAAAGCGCACCAAGCCCGAAAGCAGATTGCACGCGGGCGATCTTTTGCGTCTGCCGCCCATCAAAGCGTTTGCACCCAAAATGCCACTTGCTGTACCCGAGTCGCTACGCGAAGAGATCGCACAAGCAATTCTTTTCGAAGATGCCCGGCTGATCGTTCTCGACAAGCCTGCGGGGCTTAGTGTACATAGCGGCAGCGACACGCCCTACGGCGCCGTCGAGCGGCTTCGGGCGGCAAGACCCGAACTTGATTACCTTGAATTGGTACATCGACTCGACAAAGCGACAAGCGGACTGCTACTCTTTGCCAAAGATCGCCCCACCCTCGAAGCGCTACATCGAAAGATGCGTACCCGCAACGGGATCGACAAACGCTACTTGGCGCTGGTATCGGGCAGATGGGAGCTTGGGGATCTGCGTCTTTACGATCGCCTTGTCACCAAGCGCGATCGTTTGCAAAAAACCCGAGTTGACAAAGGGGGAAAAGAGGCGATCAGCGATGTGCGCGTCGTGGCGTCGGACAATGAAAGCACACTACTGGAAGTGAGGGTTATTACAGGACGTATGCATCAGATTCGCGCTCAACTGGCAAACAGGGGACATCCGATCCTTGGCGATAGTCGCTACGGCACCCACGCAAGCAGGGCGCTTACCAAAAAACGCAACTTGACACGACTCTGTCTGCACGCCTATCGCCTACGCTTTGTGCTGGAAGGAAAAGCCTACACCCTACATGCCACACCGCCGGAGTCTATCGCTAATCTACAAGTATCTATTTAATATTGCTACTACTTCGCAAAGTGCTGATAATCCTTATAGGAACGAAAATCGCCACCCCATTGCCATCCGTAACGACGAAAGATCTTGACAGCGGCATCATGGTGCAAGAGCATGGCGCGCGAAGCGGGGGTGTTGTCGCGGCGACGGCGCTTCAGAAAAGGACGCGAAGCACGATGCGCCGTGTGTCCGTCGGCAAACACAAAGGGATTTTCGACGGGATTGAGATCGATCGCCAGACCGTAAGCGTGCTTCGACCAACGCTTGCGACCTGTAGAGACGCCGCGACAGTTAAACGCCGACGTGTTGTCCGCCTCGATACTGCGAAAATCACTACCGCCGAAGTCGCTCACAAGTCGCATACTATGTATCGGGTAACCGATACGATAGAGTTCGGCAAAGATCACCGCCACCTCTTTGGCAACGCGGCGATGCACGATTATCTCTCCGATATGACGCTTGCCGTCGAATCCGAGATAGGGAATGCGCAGATAACGCAAATCACTTAATGACACGGGACATTCGGGACGCCACGTCCCTGCGTGAATCATACGTTTCGCGACATTTGAAGCGATGATATTTATCTCAGCCGAAAAAAGCCGTAAAGAAAAGGTAAAAAAAAGTGTCACCGTGCAAAGCGTGACTATAAATCGTCGGTGCCAACAACCTCTCACGCGATATCGACAAGTTTTTTGAGTGTTTCTATCTCTTCGGGAGTAATTCCGTGCGAACGCATTTCCACCATCATATCCCCTGCAGTATTGTTACCCATGTTGTACAGCAACCCTTTTAACGCATGTAGTACGTCGCTAAGCGCCTCCATATCTATCGGGTCGTTCATCAGAGTTTCGCGCAACTTTTCCGTCTCTTTTTCCAAGTCGCGTTTCCCCGATGCCAACAATTGTTCGATCTGTTCGTCGCTAAAACCGAAACC
>JALVPA010000073.1 GCA_027026055.1 Campylobacteraceae bacterium
CGTCGTTTCGGCTTCCACCGTCGTCGAAGGCGCGAAACGTTTCGGTCATACCACCGACGACGAATTTGTCCTTCTTTTTATCCACGGACTGTTACACCTTTTGGGATACGACCACGAAACGGACAACGGCGAAATGCGCCGAGAAGAAGAACGTCTCATACGTCGATACGATCTTCCCGAAAGCCTTATCGTACGTACGGATACCACCAAGGAGTAAATGTTGTATTTTGTTATTTTCGTCTTATCCATCGCCGCATTGATCTGGGGAGCGGATCTACTGATAAAAGAGAGCGAAAAGATCGCGCTACGATTCGGTATACCCGAATTTATCATCGGCGCTACCTTGATAGCTCTCGGTACGTCGCTACCCGAAATGGCGGCAAGCGTAGCCGCAAGTTTTTCTCACAAAAGCGCCATGGCGGTTTCCAACGTGATCGGAAGCAACATTCTCAATATCACCTTGGTATTGGCAAGCGTCTTTCTCATCGCACCGCGTATGACCCCGCAACGCGACTTTTTCGCCAAAGACAGCACATGGGCGCTTATGCCGGTATTGGTCTTCGGTCTGATGATACTCGACGGTGAAGTATCTCGCTTCGATGCGATACTTTTGCTGACGATGATGGCGGCTTACGTACTCTTTTTGGTGCAGGACGCTTCGGGATTGCCGGAAGAGGAGTTGGAAGATGTCGACATCTCCGCATTTAGCTGGCCAAAAACGATCGGAATGATCCTCGTCGGTCTCGTTTTTGTGATCGTCGGTGCCGAATTTACCGTAGAGAGTGCTTCTGCGATCGCGAGAATGTTCGGCGTATCGGAATGGATCATCGGTATCGTCATGATCTCGTTCGGTACCTCTCTGCCCGAACTGGTCGTTAGCATCTCGGCTGCGCTGCGCGGCAAAGTCGATATGGCCGTCGGCAACATCATCGGCTCCAACATGGCCAATACTTCCGTCGTACTCGGTGCAGCCGCGATAGTCAGACCCTTACCCGTCGATATTGTCGCCTATACCTTCGACATCGCTGCGATGGGCGTAGCGACCGTACTATTGGTCTTTTTGACGGCAAACAAACTCTACACGCGTTCCGCGGGCATATCTCTTATCATCTTGTTTGCACTTTTTATCGAAAATACCGCACGCCAACTTTAGTTTTCGCCGGGGATATACGCTTTAAAATAACGGTGCTTGTAGAGCCAACGATAGATCTTCGCGGCAATAGGTCCCGCCGTCGAACCGCCGTGCCCGCCGTGCTCGACCAATACGGTTACCACGAATTGCGGATCGTCGTAAGGAGCGTAAGTGGTGATCCATGCATGCGAACGTTTATAGTACGCCAAATCCTCTTCCTTGATGCGTCTGACGGTAGACTGGGGGATCGAAGTAACCTGTGACGTTCCCGTTTTACCGGCCACGATAATCGGCAAATCGTGCAAAGCTCTGTAAGCCGTACCTTTTTTACTGTTACACACATCGTACATCCCTTTGCGAATCTCTCCGATAACCGACGGATCGAAATAGATAGGTTTGATAACCGGCTTTGTTTTGTTACCGTCGACAATATCGACAACTCTGGGTGTCACAAGGTTTCCCGTAGCGACCAAAGCCGTATAACGCGCCACCTGCATCGGTGTAACGGCATCATACCCTTGACCGATGGCGGAAATAACCGTCTCTCCTTTGAACCATCCGCTATTGAAACGTTTACGTTTCCACGCCTTATCGGGAATGACTCCGTTAAATTCTCTCGGCAAGTCGATACCCGTTTTTACCCCCAATCCGAAACTGCGCAAATATTTTGCCATGGCGTCGATACCGACTTTGAGACTTTTGTTGTAAAAATAGACATCGCAACTTTCGCGTATCGCTTTACGCAATCCGACGGTACCGTGTCCATAGTGTTTCCAACATCGAAATTTGTGTTTGCTCTCTCCGATAGTCATATATCCCGGGCAATACTCCGAATGGCTTAAAATCCCCGGAGATGCTTTGTCGAACGCCAAGGCCATACCCATTTTTATCGTCGAACCCGGAGGATAAGTACCGTGGATGAACTTGTTGGTGAAAGGATGCGCCAAATCTTCTTGGAGTGCACGCCACGCTTTGTAGCCGATACCCCCTACGAAAAGATTGGGATCGTAGGAAGGATAACTTACCGCGGCAATCACTTCACCCGTCGTTCGCATAACGATCGCCACTCCCGTTTCGTTACTCTCCTCAAAAGTATCGTAAATCATTTTTTGAAGCGCGATATCCAAATGCAACTTCAAATTTTTATTGTCTTTCGGCGGAACGCGTTCAATCGTTTCGACGGTTTTGTTTGTCGCCGTCACTTTATTGACGACATAGCCCAATTCGCCCTCCAATACTTTGTTGTAATAGCGTTCCAACCCGCTTTTGCCTACTTTTCCGACGATATCGACCACTTTGTCTTCGGCATTCTCTTTACGATTGGATCTTCCCGTATAACCGACGATATGCGCCGCGTATCGCCCGTAGGGATAGTAGCGCTTCGTTTCGGCTTCGATGCGAATTTCGGGATGCAAACTCAAAGTGCTGTAAGCGCTTATCATCTTTTCATATTCTATAAAATCCACCACTTTGATGAACTTGTGATTGTATGGAGAGTCGTGTTTACGATAGACTTTCGACATTTCCGTCGCATTGAGTTCCGGAAAGGTACGCGTCAAAAGCGAAACCGCGCGTTTGAATTCGTCGCTTGTCGTCTTCATATGCGGTACGATAGAGACGGAAAAGCCGATACGATTCATCGCCAACAACTTACCGTTTTTGTCCGTTATCTCACCGCGTACCGGTTTGAGCGGTTCCGTCCGTAAAATATTTTCTTTCGCCAACTGCGTATAGTAATAGTTCGATTTGATACTCAGATGATAGATACGCACAATCATCAATACCCAAACGGTGATAAAAACGAAAAGTGCCACGTAATATCTCATAACAACACCGCCGCAACCAGCAGATCCATGATCAGAGGATACAATAAAATCTTATCGGGTGCGACCGTATCCGTCGCAAATACGAAATCGTAAAGATTCAGAAGTCCGAAATAGACCGCATCAATCGCAAACACCGTAAAAAGCACCCTGCACATATGACAATATCGTATATGTTTCCATAAAGGCGACGTCAAAAGATAAACCGAAAACACTGCCGTGATGTCCACGAAAAACGGTAACGAAAGATTGACATCGAGATTGAAAAAATAAAACAGCGAGAGCAAAATCGTCTTCCACCGCCCGTTTTCGAAACCGCGTATCAAAAGCAATCCGAAAACCCCCATAAAGAGAGGCAAAAAGATATAGATGGAAATCAAAACGGGATACAATACGACAAAAACAACGAGCAATACAAAGGTGACAACATGTGTCGTTTGCCGTCGTCGATGTCTCATGCCGTTTTAGACCTTGTAGACCATCGCCACTTCGTTACATACGGGAAAGTGGATACATTTGATACAATCCGCCCAAATTTTATGTTCGGGGATACTCTCTTTGGCGATTTCGGCAAAACCGAGTTTTTTGAAAAATTCCGGCACGTAGGTCAATACCAACACATCTTCTCGTACGCCCAACATTTTGGCTTCCGACAATGTAAAATCGACAATCTTCGCACCTATCCCTTTTCCTCTACAACACTTATCGACAACAAGACTGCGAATCTCCGCCAAACGAACGGAGTGGATATGCAAAGCGGCGTAACCGACGAGACGACTATTCTCCTCCGCCAATACGTAAGAACGGATGTTGGTCGCCACCTCGTCGTCGCTTCTGGGTAAGATAATCCCCTCTTCGACATCCTTCGCTACCATCGCCTGCATCGTCGAGATGTCCGATAAGCGCGCTTTACGCAGTGTTACCATCGTCGCTCCTTGTTCGATGTTTACGCCACACCGAAAACGTATCGCATAATCTCTTTATGGACTGCATCGTGTCCCGTTTTTTTCAAATTGGAAACGACGATGGCGTCCGGAAAGGCTTTTTTCAAAGCGGCACGCTCTTTTTGATTCAGTTTGTCGCCTTTCGTAAAAACCGTCAAATAAGCTTGATCGGGGCGAATGAACTCTCGGATATACGCTTCTACGTCGTCGTCGATTTTTGCGTGAGGATGTCTGGCGTCTCTAAGATGGATAAATAGTCGAATCGCCACTCTCTCTCGAATATATGCCACCAAATTTTTTTGCCATATCTCTTTCAAAGATTTGGAGACTTTCGCGTAACCGAAACCGGGAAGATCCACCAACCGCAAAGGATAACGCTCATCGTTGTACGCATAGGTTACGTCAAAAAAGTTGATCAGTTGCGTTTTTCCCGGCGTCGAAGAGCTTTTGGCAAGATTTTTGCGCTGTGTCAGCGCGTTGAGCGTCGCGCTTTTGCCGACATTGGAACGTCCCAAAAAGACCGCTTCGCTTAAGGTCTCTTCCACCGCATCGGAAATTCCTTGTGCCGACTTGACAAAACGAGCGTCGACGATTCGAGGGGAGTGCATCTTATTTTCCTTTTTTCTTGTCGCCGTTTTTCTTTGATTTCGCACCGCCGCTCTCTTTCGACGAATCTTTCGTTTCGAAAACGAACTTGACCGGTCTTTTGCCTTTTTTCGTCGCTTTTCCGACAACATCCGCATTGCCCGTCAAGGTGTTTATCGTAATCTTTTCACCGACGAGATGGCGTTTGTTTTCGATATCGTCGACGACCGCATGCCCGATAAGCGTATATACGGAGGTGTTAGGGTCATAGGTCACTTTGTCGGCATGCCCCTTATAAAAGCCGGTCTCTTGATCCAACTCGAAGTAGGCTTGCTTTTTTTTACCCGTAGCCACATATTTTTCGGCTTGATTTTTCTTATTGAAATAGACGACGATAAGATCGGCCGTAATCCAGTTCTTGCCCTGTTTGACTTTTGCATTGCCGATAAAGTGTACCTCTTTTTTGGTATCGATCGCTTTCATCCTATCGGAAGTCACTTCCACTTTTTCCGCATATACGGGCAACCACATCAACCCTACCGCTACCGTTAAAATCCACTTTTTCATTTTCATTCAACCTCGTTCGTTTTATCCGATTTTTCTTTTTTCAACTCTATCTCGCCGTGTACTATCATGGCATAAAGAATTTTCGTATACGTATTGTAACGCATCGACTCGCCTTCCAACATATTGCCGTTCATGTATGCTTTAAAAGGAGAGGTTGCTTCGAATATACCGCTTTTTTTGTCGTAAACGGCATGTTCGGTAAAATACCGAAACCCATCGTATCGATAGAGGCTTACGTTTCCGTCCAAGTAAAACATATCGCCGATAGTCATACCTTTGTCGGCCATTAAGCGCTTTACGGTATCGTTTCTATAGTCCAAAGATGTTAATACCAATTTTCCACCTTCTCGCCAACCTTTTTTCGTTATCATACGATCGACAAATCCCTTCGATGTCACTTCCGTAAAGGTCGTTTCGTAAAAAATCATTTCCTTGGAAATGGTTTTGTTCTTTTTGTTTTGATCATGTAAGTCGACAGACATCGTTATCAAAGAAGTCAACACTATCATCACGACAATCGCAATATCGAACTTCAATCCCATAACGACAAAAACCTTTCGGAAAGCCCCTCTTTTTCGATAAGGTATTCTATCATTTCTCTAACGGCACCGTCACCGCCTTTTTTCGACAAGATCACATCCGCCTCTTTCTCGACGAATACGCTGGCGTCTTTCGGTACGAAAGCAATAGAAGCGAGACGCAACATCGACAAATCGTTCAAATCGTCGCCGATAGCGGCTACTTGATCGTAGTTTAACGAAAGTTTTTCCAACAACCTATCGAGAACCTCCGTCTTTTTCTCCACACCTTGATAAAAGTGTTCGATACGCAACTCTTCGGCACGTCTGGCAACGATAGCGGACTTTCGACCGGTAATGATAGCCACTTGTTTGCCCAGTTTTCGCCAAGCGGCGATCGCCAAACCGTCTTTGACATTGAAAGATTTGATCTCGTCACCCGTTTCGCTGTAGGTTATACGACTGTCCGTCATCGTACCGTCGACATCCAAGACGATGAGCTCTATACTCATAATACCCCTTTGGTACTCGGAATACCCGCGCGTTCG
Source organism: Campylobacteraceae bacterium (assembly GCA_027026055.1). GTDB lineage: Bacteria > Campylobacterota > Campylobacteria > Campylobacterales > Sulfurovaceae > JALVPA01. The sequence goes on from JALVPA010000073.1 coordinate 6,118, forward strand.
TTCGGTGTCAGCGCACGACGCAACGCCACGGCGAAAGCCTTGAAAGCGGCTTCGAGGATATGATGCCCGTTTTTGCCTCGATGACATACCATATGCATCGTCATCGGCGTATTGAAAGCCACGGCGCGAAAAAACTCTTCGGCCAATTCCGCATCGAAAGTACCGACCTTCCCGACAACCGACACTTCATAGACGAGAAACGCGCGATTGGAAAGATCGATATCGCAACTCACGCTCGCTTCGTCCATGACCACCGTCGCATTGCCGTAGCGTTCGATACCGCTAACGGGATAGATCGCTTCGCGCAACGCCTTTCCCAAAACGATACCGACATCTTCCACGCTGTGATGATCGTCGATATGCGTATCGCCTTTGCACGTCACTTCCAAATCCATCCACGCATGTTTGGCGAACGCCTCCAACATATGATCGAAAAAACCGACGCCGGTTTCTATACGACTCTCTCCTCGACCGTACGTCTCCAACCTCAACGTAATTTGCGTCTCCTTGGTCTCTCTCGTCATTTTCACATCGGCCATTGACAAACTCCTTTTTTGCTTACGGGCGTACTATCGGACCGTTCATCCCACGACATTCGCGATATACACGCGCCGCCTCTTCGGTATCGAAACCCAACAACCATACGCGATAGAGCGTCCCGTTTTTATCTTCCGCTTTACGTATCTCCACACGATAAGGTTTACGAATCTTCTCTTTTGCGACAAAGCGGCGTTTCGTCTCTATCGCACCCTCTTTTCGCCTGAAAGCGCCCAGCTGAATACCGAAATCACGCAAACGTATCTGCTTGAGTGCCGTTGAGGATCCTGCGACCGACTTGTCGGAAGATTTCGTAACTTTGCCGGCAAACCCGACAACCTCGAGCTCCACTTTCGCAATCCCAGATTTATCGAGTCCGAGCTCTTTACCCGCCGCATAACTGCAATCGATCACACGTCCTCTGACAAAGGGACCTCTATCGTTGATACGTACCACGGTAGAACGGCCGTTTTGCAGATTGGTCACGCGCACCATCGTATCCATGGGCCACGTCTTGTGCGCCGCCGTTTTTGCATACATGTTATAGCGTTCGCCGTTACTGGTATATTTGCCGTGAAAGTTCGGACCGTACCAACTGGCGATACCTCGCATCTTTTGCCCCACTTTAACGAATGTCGGGCGATATGTCCTACCAAGTACCGTATAACACCGCATCGTAGAACGATGGCGCGCCGCACTCGTGAACTTCGTCGTCTCGTAGGTCGCGGCGGGCTCCACATCGCGTAAACATCCTTGTATTATAAAGATCTCAAGGAGTGCGACTCCTATCGTTAAGTATCTGTACATACGCCTCTTTCCGTTACTATCCGTCTGTATCCGTATTAATAATTATAGCGTAGCGCCCTTAGAAATCGAATGTGTCGAAGCAACTAAATATCGAAAAGTCGTCGAGTGTTTTCGCGTGTAATTTCGGCGATTTTCATAATGTCGCATTGCGACAGTTCCGCCATTTTTTCGGCGACGAATCGGCAATAAGCGGGTTCGTTTCGTTTGCCGCGATAAGGATGCGGCGTCAGATAGGGCGCGTCGGTTTCGATCAGTAATCGTTCTTTCGGGATTTGCGGATAGACATTGACCAATTTGCGAGCGTTTTTAAACGTCAATACCCCGCCGATACCATAATAGAAATTGCGTTTCGCCAGCGTGAGTAACGTCGCGTCCGCATTGTAACAGTGCAACACCCCGCCACGTTCGGAGGCATGCGCTTCAAGCAACGATAGCGAATCGGCGCTTGCCTCTCGAATATGGACGATGAGCGGTTTAGCGGCTTCCCTTGCCAACGCGATCTGATCGACAAAAACCTCTTTTTGGATACGTTTCTCCTCGGCGATTTTCACTTCGCTTTCGGGCAAACGGTAATAATCCAATCCGCACTCTCCCACCGCTACACACTTCTCGTGAGAAAGATACCGCTCCAACGGCTTTCTATCGTAACGACGCGCATCGTAAGGATGTACCCCCACGGCAAAATAGACATTGTCGTAACTCTCTGCGATTTTCACCGCTTTGCTCAATGTGTCGGGGTCGGCACCGGGAACGATAAATTTCTCCACTCCCGCTTCGCGGGCTCTTTCTATCACCGCATCCAAATCTTCATCGTAGCGTACGTCGTCAAGATGGCAATGCGTATCGACAATCATCTCGTCGGTCCTTTTTTGACGCCATTATAACAAAATACGCCCGCCATACGCCGTAATAACGCATTCCATACGGTTTTCTAAAGAGAAATTGGTTAAGATTTTCGGTGATAGGAGGTTCGTATGTGGATATATATCGCAATGGCCGTAGTCATCGTTTTTATTTTATTTGTCGTATACAAAGAGTATCAAAACGAGAAGCGTTACCGTCTCGAACAAGAAGCCAAACGTCGAAAACGACGCCAAAAACTTACGCCCAAAGTCGAAAAACGACGCACGCCCGCTCCCCGGCCCGAAAAAACACCGCCGCATGAGGGACAAATGCCAGAAGCGACGAAGGTCGCGAAACAAAACGTCGCAACGCCGAAACGACCTACGGTTTCGACTCCCGAAAAAGAAGAAAAAGAGGTGCAAAAAGCGGAGACAAAAGCGAAAACCGCACATCCCGCCGCCGAAACAAACGAAAAAACACCTCCCGCCGTTTCACGGACAAAAACCGAACCCTCGGTCGACAAAACGACACCGACCGAAGAGGAGAAAAAGGAACAAACCCCGCTTCCTTCCGGCGACTACCCCGAATTTAGTTACAAGCGACTTTTGGAGATGGGACTGAACGACGAAGAGGCAAAAGAGTTCGTCCGAGAGCTCATCCCGCAAATCGACGAACAAATCCCCAAAATCGAAGAGGCGATGGAGATTCCCGATTATCACAAGATGGAACGCCTTACGCACAGCATCAAAGGCTCTTCGACAAACCTCGGCGAAGGCGGGGTAGCGGACGTGCTGGTCGATTACAACACCTACCTTAAGAGCGGGAAAGATATGTCGATCATTCGCGCTTACCACAAACACCTGATCACCTATCTCGAAAAACTGAAAAAGCGCTTTTCGAAAACGGAAGCGTAGTCGCTACACCGCCGCTTTGCGCAACCGCGTGGCAAACGCTACCGCTTCTTCCTGCGCGGATTCACCTCCAACGATACGCGCAATCTCCTCGATACGTCTCTTCTCGTCCAACACCTCGGCGCGGCTGACACCCGCTTCGTCCTTGTAGATACGGATATGTTGCGACGCTTTGGCGCTCAAATGGGGTTGGTGCGAAATCGCAAAAACTTGATAATGCGCGGCCAGACGCTCCATCATCTCCGCGACGGCTATAGACTCGTCGCCGCTGACATTGGCGTCGATCTCGTCGAAAACCAAAAGCGTCTCTTTGCGTTTACCTTGCGGAACACTCGCCGCAAGCAACGCCAAACGAACACGATTAAACTCCCCGCCGCTTAGCGTTTCCGCGGTACTCTCTCCCATTTTGAGCGATACCGCATCACACCCGTTTTCCCCCAAGTCCGTCTCTTCGAAAACAAAACGAAGCGGCTGAAGACGCAACCGCTTCAAATCCGACTCGAGTTCGATTTGCATCGTTTCGGCTTCTTTTTTTCGCGCCGAGGAGATCCGTTTTGCCAAAATACGCAACTCCCGCGCCTCCAAACTTAAAAACTGCCCGAGCGTCGAAAGATCTTCGTCGATATGCATCAAAGAGGCGAGTTCCGCCTCTTTTTCCTCTTTATAACGCAACGCTTCGGCAATCGATCCGAAACGCTTTTTGAGCGTATTGAGTTGCGAAAGACGCTCCAGTACCTCTTCGACGTTTACCTCTTCGAGTTCTTCGCTAAGCGAAAGGGCTTCTTCCGTTTCCGCACGCAATCTGTTCATCGCATCGGAAAAGTAACTCACGTCCGATTCGATCAACGCATAGAGCCTTTCGACGGCGGTTTCGTAGCGAAAAATCGCCTCTACCTCCGCCAACGCTTCTTTGATCTTATCGATTTTGGAGAGCTTGCGTTTGACGCTCAATAACGCCTCTTCCTCCTCTTCTTTGGGATCGATGCCGGCAATCTTGTCTATTTCGAAACGCAAAAACTCGATACGCTCCGCGCGTTCGCTTTTTTGCCGTAGCATCTCTTCGTATTGTTTGCGCTTCGCTTCGTAGGCGCGAAACCGTTTCGTATATTCGCGAAGCGTTTTGCGAAAGTCTTTTTCTTTGTCTCCGAGACGGGTATCGAGCATCTCTATCAACATTTCGCTCGTAAGCATCGTTTTATCTCTAACGCTAAGATGACGCACATAAGGTGAAAAAAGCGTTTTAAGCCGCTTTTTGGCAATCGTTTGACCGTCGATAAAAAAACGCACCTTCTCTTTTTTAAGTAGTTTCAGCGTCACTTCTTCACCCAACAAATAGGCGTCGTCGCTCAAATTCGCCGGTTTTTTCAAAACGACTTCGCAAAGCTCCGGCACCGCATCCGCGCTATGTCCGAACATTCCGAGAATCGCGGAGAGAAAGAGCGATTTTCCCGCGCCGCTTGGTCCGGTAAAGACCACCAAGCCGTCGTCGAATTCCAACTCGATTTCGTCGAAACCGACCAACGATTTGACCAATATCCGTTCTACCAATTACGCTCTCCCCAATGCAGTTTTTCGCGCAATACCGAAAAGTAGTTGTGCTCTTTGCGATGCAAAAGCGTCGCGCCGATCTTCGCCCCTTCGATATGCAGAATGTCACCCTTTTCGAGTTCGTAAATCTCCTGACCGTCTATCGAGGCGATGGCGCGATACTTTTCGGCATCGAGTTCGATGCTGAAATCGGCGGGTACGACCAAGGGACGCTGATTTGCCAACGAATGCGCCAAAACAGGCGTGATGATAAACGCTTGCGTCAACGGATAGAGTATCGGACCGCCTGCGGAGAGATTGTACGCCGTCGAACCCGTAGGCGTGGAGATAATGAGCCCGTCACCCGTGTAGGAGTTGAAACGTTCGCCGTCGATGGAGGCGTTGACTTTCACCATTTTGGAGGGCTCCGGAGAGGTGATCACCACGTCGTTAAAAGCGATAAAACGTATAGTCGTACCGCTTTTTTTGGAGATGTGACCTTCGATCATCATCCGCTGATCGAGACGGAAATCTCCGCGTTTGAGATTCTCCAAAAAGGTATCGACTTCCTCGATCGTGATATCCGCCAAAAATCCCAGATTGCCGGCATTGATACCTACGACGGGGATATGATAACCGTAGCTGCGTCGCACCACCGAAAGCAACGTGCCGTCGCCGCCGAGCGAAACCAAAAAATCGACCGTTTCGCAAATCGTATCGAGCGCGACGCCTTTGCGTCCTATCATTCGTGCGGAGTGCTCTTCGAGAAGCACGTCGATACCGTGCGCTTCGAACTTTTTTTCGATATCGGCATAAAGCGGTGCGATCTCCGGCGCGTCGGGTTTGAGGATAAATCCCGCTTTTTCGCATCGTAAAGAGCTTGGCATCTCTCTCCTTTATTCTCGATGACAACTTTCGCTTATGGAAGCGTAACATAAAATAGCTGGAAGTTCTAATCGCTTTTTGGATATAATCGCGCCACTATAAACGATGCATATATCGCCAAAGGATAGCATGTGAGAACACACTACTGCGCCGAAATCGACACGCCGCTCATCGGAGAGACCGTCACCGTGGCGGGATGGGTCGCCAGCCGACGAGACCACGGAGGCGTCATCTTCATCGATCTCAGAGACAAAGACGAACCCGTACAACTCGTCTGCGACCCCGCCGACAGCGCCGAAGCGCACAAAGTCGCCGACGAAGTGCGCGACCAATATGTCCTGATCGCCACGGGAAAGGTCCGCGCCAGAGGCGAAGGACTCGAAAACCCCAACCTCAAAACTGGCAAAGTCGAAATCGTCGTCGAAAAACTGACGATCGAAAACCGCTCCAAACCGATGCCTTTCGATCTGGGCGACGACAAAGTCAACGAAGAAATTCGTCTCAAATATCGTTATCTCGAACTGCGTACGCAACGCATGTACGACATCTTCAAACTCCGTTCCAAAGCTACCATCGCCGCTAGAAACGCGTTGGACAAGATGGGCTTTTTGGAGGTCGAAACCCCCGTATTGACCAAATCGACACCCGAAGGGGCGCGCGACTATCTCGTCCCCAGCCGCGTACACCCCGGCGAATTTTACGCCCTGCCCCAATCTCCGCAACTTTTCAAACAGCTCTTGATGGTCGGCGGATTCGACCGCTATTTTCAAATCGCCAAATGTTTCCGCGACGAAGATTTGCGTGCCGACAGACAGCCCGAGTTTACCCAAATCGACGTCGAGATGAGTTTTTGCACCCAAGACGACGTGATCGAGACGGCCGAAAAGCTCATCCATGCGATTTTTACCGAATGTGGCATCGAGATCCCCGCATCCTTTCCGCGCATGACCTATCGCGAAGCGATGGAAAAATACGGTAGCGACAAGCCCGATTTGCGTTTCGGTATGGAGATGGTCGACGTGATCGACATTTTCGAACGTTGCGACAACGAGATCTTCTCCACCATCGCCAAAGCGCCCAAAAAAAACCGCATCAAAGCGCTCAAAGTTCCCAACGGCGACAACATCTTCTCCAAACGCCAGATGAAAGGGTTTGAAGAGTACGTACGCAAATTCGGCGCACAAGGGCTCGGCTATTTCCAGATGAAAGAGGAAGGACTTAAAGGTCCGCTGACCAAATTCTTCAACGAAGACGATTTGCAAGCGATCGTCGAGCGTTGCGAATTGCAGATAGGCGACGTGGTCTTCTTCGGCGCGGGCGAGAAAAAAGTCGTTCTCGACTATATGGGACGTTTCCGTCTCTATCTGGCGGAGTTGATGGGTATCGTACCGGATGATGTCTATAAATTCGTCTGGATCGTAGATTTTCCGATGTTCGAGATCGAAGAGGGACGCATCAAGGCGCTACATCACCCTTTCACGCAACCCAAATCGCTTGACTACGCCGATATCGAAGAGATCGAGTCTATCGCCTACGATATCGTACTCAACGGTACGGAGCTCGGCGGCGGCTCGATCCGTATCCATAAAGAGGAGATACAAGAAGAGATCTTCAAACTTTTGGGCATCTCCGAAGAAGAGGCGCAAGAGAAGTTCGGCTTTTTGCTCGATGCACTCAAGTTCGGCGCACCGCCGCACGGCGGATTTGCCATCGGACTCGATCGTCTCATTATGCTCATGGCAAAAACCGACAGTATCCGAGACGTCATCGCCTTCCCCAAAACGCAGCGCGCGCAGTGTTTGCTGACCCATGCGCCGAGCGAAGTGGATGCGGAGCAACTTAAAGAACTGCATTTGCGTATTCGTCAAACGCCGACGACATAAAACGCATTTGAAAATTTGGAAACAAAAGCAAAAGGATATACGATGAAAAAACTCTTTTTGATTATCGGAGCGCCGGGCTCCGGGAAAACGACCGATGCAAGTATCATCGCCGAAAAGCACAGCGACAAAATCGTTCACTACTCTACCGGCGATATGCTTCGAGAAGAGGTCGCCAGCGGTTCGGATCTGGGCAAAGAGATCGACAGCTATATCTCCAAAGGCGCGTTGGTACCGCTAAACATTATTATAGACACCATCGTCTCCGCCATCAACAACGCACCGGTAGACACTATCCTCATCGACGGTTATCCGCGTAGCGTAGAGCAGATGGAAGCCTTCGACGATATCGTCTCCAAAGAGGACAATATCGACCTCGTCTCCGTCATCGAAGTACGCGTCAGCGAAGCGGTCGCACGCGAGCGCATCCTTGGACGACGCGCCGAAGCGGCACCAGGAGAAGAGCGAAGTGATGACAACGAAGAAGTCTTCGTACGCCGCATGCAGATCTACACAGAACCGCTCGAAGCGATACGCGATTTCTATACGAAAAAGAACCTTCTAAAAGTGATCGACGGCGAACGAAGCCTCGAAGAGGTCGTCGCCGATATGGAAAGCTTCATCCTCTCTCGTATCGACTGACATTTCAAAACGCTTCGGCGTTTTCGAACCCTACACCGCATCCTAGATATACATCAAAGTTACTGATTTTATCCATCAGTTCACTCTATGCAACCTCCCGTTTCATAGCTTTCTACAAAAACAATAATAAGACTATATTATAATATGCGAAAATCTATAGAAATACTTGACAATAAAGAAAGTTTCAACTATACTTTTCACTACAAACTATAAAAACAACGAAGGATAGACACAATGAACATCTTTACGAAAGTAACGACCGGAATCGCACTCTCCATGGTAGCATCGACCATGCTACATGCAACCAACGGAGATCATCTTATCGCCGTCGGCGCCAAAGCCAGAGGTATGGGTGGTGTCGGTATCGCCGCAAGCCACGGTGCGGAGTCGACCATCAGCAACCCCGCAATGATCACCTCCATCGAAAGAACGCAAATCTCTTTCGGCGGTACGATTTTTATGCCGACGATCAAAACGACGATCAACAACAGCGCATTCGGATATCCCCAAGCGAGCATCGAAAGCGATGCGGATATGAATATGATCCCCGAAGTGTCGCTTGCGCATAAAATCAACGACAACTGGTATATCGGCGTCGGTATGTGGGGAACGGCCGGAATGGGGGTCGACTATAGCAAAGCGGCGCATACGCCCTTTACCAACGGTCAATACGGCAACCTCAATATGCTCACCAACCTCCAATTGATGCAATTTGCCATCCCCGTCGCTTACAAAGCGGACGGATTGAGCGTCGCCGTCGCACCCATCATGCAATACGGAAACCTCGATATCAACTATAAAATGCCCAACCCCCAAACAGGCCTCAGCGATACCGTCGGTGCGGGATTGGCACAAGATTTCGGTTTCGGTTTCAGCATCGGCGCCGCATACGATTTTCATAACGGTTTGACGGTCGGTGCCGTTTACAAATCCGCTATCGAAATGAATTATAACGGGCAACTTTCCAACGCTACGGGACCCTTCGTCGCAATGGGTATCTTCCCCGCTCCGATGGCGGATACGCTCGAACAACCGGCGGAAATGGGTCTCGGTCTTTCTTATACGATGGGAGCGCATACCTTCGCTTTCGATTATAAAAAGATCAAATGGTCCGACGCCAAAGGCTATAAAGACTTCCAGTGGGAAGATCAAGACGTTTACGCGATCGGTTACGCGTATCACCAAGACAACTGGACGCTCAGACTCGGTTACAACCACGCATCCAGCGCCGTCACGGAACAAGCGGGGGCACCGATGAGCAGTCCTTATTTCGCGGCGCAATCGGCGCTTAACTTCTTCAACCTCCTCGGCTTCCCCGCTACGGCGGAAAACCACTATACCATCGGCGGTACCTACGAGGTAAGCGAGAAGTTCTCCATCGATTTGGCATATGTCTATTCGCCCAGCAGCAAAGAGACCTTCGGTATCCCCGCTTTCGCGGGCATGCCGCCGCAAGGTTTCGGCACGCAATCTATCACGACGGATCACGAAGAATCCAGCCTCTCTTTCCAGCTTACATACGATTTCTAATAGCGTTTCCATCCCGTGCGAATGCGCACGGGATTACCTTTTTTCCCACCGTTTCTCAAATACATTGAAATTTCGCTCTTCTAAGAAAATTTAAGCAATTTATTAGAATATATAAAATAATCTTATTATTGAAGTATATTTTTATAAATATTTTTGACCTGTAATATCGGAGGTAAACGATGAAAAAATATCTGTTTTTCCATCTGCTCGGCATACATCTGCTTTTCGGAGCGACGCTGACCATCTCGGGAACCGTCGTTTCGGACAACCAAAAATATATCGGTGCGCGCTATATGGGGTATGTCCAAGAAGTTTATGTCGAAATAGGAGATAAGGTCAAACGGGAAGATACGCTTTTCAAAATGGATTCGGCGGAGTTCGACATCCTCAAAGAGCAGGTCAATCTGGGATTGGAACAAGCCGAAATCCTTACCGACGTCTATCGTAGCAAACTCGACGAAATACGTAGAGAAAAAGCGCTACTGCGCAAAAAGAAAGTAGGCGACGCCACCTTCGATATCGACGAATGGACGGAAAATTTGGAGATCACGGCCGAACATACCCAAGCGATGCTCAACGCCATGCAAGCGATCGTCAAAAATGCCGCCCAAAAAGTCAAAGAGATCAGCGTCATTTCTCACTATCTCGAAGTCAAAGCGCCCAGCGACGGTATCATCGTCCAAAAAAATCTTCATGTCGGAGATATGGTCATGCCCGGTTTTCCGGTAATGATTTTGGTCGATCTTTCGCATCTCGAGATAGAAGCGCAAATCGCGGAAGCGGATCTGATGAAGGTCAACGAAGGCGATTATGTCGATTTCGAAATTCCTTCTATTCATTACAAAGGACGCGGACGTATCAAATCGATCGTCCCCAGCGCCAACCCGATGACGCATACCTTCACGATACGTATCAGTTTCGACAGAAACAGTAAAAAAATCTATCCCGGTATGTACGCCAAAATCAAAATCGACTATACACCCTCCCCTCTTCACGACTAAAAGGTTAATCTCTTTTGGCTATAATCGCATCATACGATTCTACAGCAAGGCGATGCGATAATGCACCTTTTCGACAGTGTCAAAAAATCGAAAGTACCTCTGGAGCCTCTCAAAAAAGGAGAGGTCTCCATCTACGTCTGCGGTCCTACCGTCTATGACGACGCGCATTTGGGGCATGCGCGCAGCGCACTGGCGTTCGATCTGCTGCGTCGTACGCTCGAAGCGCTCGGATACCGCGTCACACTCTGCAAAAACTTTACCGATATCGACGACAAAATTATCGCCAAAATTGCAGAAACGGGCGAAAGCCTCGAAACGTTGACAAACTACTATATCGAGAGGTATCTCTCCGAAATG
>JALVPA010000074.1 GCA_027026055.1 Campylobacteraceae bacterium
CATAGAAGAGATCAATGCCACCGCGGGAAACCTCCTCTCGGAAATTCCCGTCCGTGAGGTTTTTCCCGATACCCAAATGCATTTCAAAGGAAGAAAAATCATGATAGAGAAACGATTTTGAAACTTTCGCGATACTACGACGTTATCGTTGTCGGTGCGGGTGCGGCGGGATTGACGACGGCAATAGTGGCGGCGAAACAAGGTTTGCGCGTTTCGATACTCGAACGAAACGCCAAAGCGGGCAAAAAAATCGCCGTTTCGGGAAACGGCCGATGTAATATCACCCATACGCATATCGCACCCGATCGCTATTACGCTACCCACGACGATTTTGTCGCGCAGGTATTGCATGGATACGATAGCGAGACGATCAGGTGCTTTCTCTCCGAACTCGGTATTCCTACCGTCGCCAAAGAGGACGGTCGATGTTTCCCGCTTTCGATGAGCGCCAAAAGCGTCGTCGATCAATTTCTTTACGAAGTCGAACGTCTCGGCGTAACGATACGCTATAAAGAAGAGGTGACGAAAGTATCGCGCGATAAAGAAGAATTTTTCGTTGTAACACCGCATACCGCGTACCGATGCGGTCGGCTTGTATTGGCAAACGGATCGTGCGCCGCGCCGAAATTGGGCGGAAGTGATTCGGGATATGCTCTTGCCGAATCGCTCGGACATCGTCTCGTCACGCCGCTTCCCGCATTGGTGCAATTGCATACTTACGAAAGATGGGTCGAGCGATGTGCGGGAGTCAAACATTTCGCCGAAGTAACACTTCGTATCGACGGTACGGAATCGCAGCGGGTGAGAGGAGATGTGCTATTTACCCGTTACGGCGTGAGCGGATTGGCGATACTCGATCTAAGTACCCGCGCCTCTTTGGCACTTCATGCGGGAAGTTTTTGCGAGATCGAAATCGACCTCTTCCCGAATTTTTCGCGTGATGCCCTTTTTAATTTACTCTATGCGCATCTCGATCGAGACAGAAACAAACCGCTACGTCTTTGGCTGGAAGCTTTTATCCCGCCGAAATTGGTACCGATTGTCCTGAAAGAAGCACATATGGAAGGAGACGACGAATCGCAACTCTCTCGAAAACGCCTGCACGCTCTCGTCTATACATTGAAACATCTCAAACTTTCCATTGAAAAGACACACGGGTTCGAACATGCCGAAGTAGCGGTAGGAGGAGTCGATACCACCGATATCGATCCTGTCACGATGGCGTCGAAACGATGCGACGGACTCTACTTTGCCGGAGAGATTCTCGACGTATGCGGCGAACGGGGCGGTTTCAACTTTCATTTCGCTTTCGTTTCGGCTTTACGTGCGGCAAACGATCTCGCCGTTAGATAAATCATGCAATCGCATCTCTTCGATCATAAGTTGCAGCGACGTTTCCCAACGAAAAGTATTTTCGGCGACGCTATATACGATATCGACTATGCTTCCTATTTCATACCTTTCGTCGCTTTTGAAACGAACGGCGGGAAATATAATACCATCATGCTCCAGTACGAAGCGTAGATGCGCCCCCTCTTTGCCGATGGGGCGCATATCTCGAACAATGACGTCGGACGTAAAAAAGAGCGGTTTACGATTGCCTACGCCATACGGTTCGAAACGTTTGATCACTGACATTAATGCACCGTCGATTACTGCAAAATCGAGTGCACCGACAATCTCTTTTTGCGTCGGTACGGTACGGTACGCTCCCGCTTCAAAAGCGCGATTGAGTGCTTCTTTAAAGGCTTCGAGACGCGCCGCTTCGAGCCTAATGCCAATCGCGGCGGCATGACCGCCGAATTTATCCAAATGTGCACGCAACGGATCCACAAGCGAAAAGAGATCGCATTCGCCGTAACTGCGACCGCTGCCTTTGAGCATACCGTTTCCCTCTTCGCACAGCACGATGCACGGTTTTTTGGTATCTCTACTTAACCTCGCCGCGACGATACCCATGACCCCTTCGTGCCACCCTTTGCCCTTCACTACCGTAACGGCATCGTTTTCATTCAGCGATTCCGTCGCAGCGCGTGTCATTTCCGCTTCGATCTCTTTGCGACGTTCGTTAAACGCAATCAGCCGTTGCAACGTACTTCTCGCTTCGTAGATATTGGGGGCATCCAAAAACGCGACGGCATAAGAAGCATCTTCCATCCTTCCCGCACTATTGAGCAACGGCGCCAGCGAAAACCCAATATCTTCCGCGTCGAAAAACTCTTTTCGTACAAACTCTTTATAAGCGCGAAACGCGGGCAAATCGCTTTTTGCCATCACTTGCAGTCCCGCTATCGTCATCGCACGATTAATATGTTTTAGCGGCATCATATCGGCGACGATCGCGATCGCCGTAAACGGTAGCAACGATTTTAAATCGATCGATGCTTGTATCGTTTGTTTCAACGCAGCGACAAGATACCATGCGATTTGTGCGCCGCATATTTCATCGTAAGGAAATGTGCAATCGTTTCGTTTCGGATCGACGATCGCATACGCATCGGGCAATCTCGGCGGCAACAGATGATGATCGGTAACGATCAGATCGATCCCGCGCGCTTTACATACTTCTGCCGCATCGAGCGCAGCGATGCCGTTGTCAACGGTGACGATGAGATCGCACGGACCAATTTTGTCCAACACCGATACGGAAATACCGTAACCGTCTTCGAAACGATTGGGAATGAGCCAAGCAATTTTATATTCGATAGCGTCGAAAAAACGTTTGAGGATCGTCGTAGCGGTCACACCGTCCACATCATAATCGCCGATAACGACTATGCGTTCACGATGTCTTATCGCATCGGCGATACGTTCGGCCGCCTTTTGCATATCAGCAAAAGCAAAAGGCGAAGGCAAATCTTTAAGTGTGAGAAACCCTTCCTCTTCAAAGCGCGACGAAAGAACGGAAAACAACGCCTCCGGCGTCGTGATCTTACGCATCTTTATTTGACATAGAAGCTTTGATAAAGGCTAAAATAGCTGGATTGGGACTTTGAAGTCTCGAAGTGAATTCCGGGTGAAACTGTACGCCGAGGAACCACGGATGATCTGTCACTTCCACCGCTTCGATCAACCCGTTCGATTCGCCGGTGATTTGCATACCGTGCGACTCGAGATCATCTCGATATGCGGGATTGGCTTCATAGCGATGACGATGCCGTTCGTATATGACGGAGGCGTCGTATGCCTCTCTGAGTCGACTTCCCTCTTTGGTCTCGCATTCGTATTCGCCGAGTCGCAGCGTACCGCCCATCGGCGAAGAGGTGGTACGTACCTGTTTCGTCCCGCTTGCGTCGATAAATTCGTCGATAAGATAGACAACGGGATGGGCCGTTTCGGGATCGAACTCGACCGAATTGGCATCTTCGTATCCCAAAACGTTTCGCGCGAACTCCACCATCGAAAGCTGCATTCCCAAACATATACCGAGAAAAGGCACGCGATTTTCACGCGCATACCGAATCGCTTCGATTTTTCCTTCGACCCCTCTGGCACCGAATCCGCCCGCAACTAAGATACCGTCTACGTCTTGCGTAAATTTTTCGGCGCCTTCTTCTTCGACCTTTTCGCTGTCGACCCATTTGATATCGACTTTGGCGTCAAGATGCGCACCCGCATGTACCAACGCTTCGGTGAGCGATTTGTACGACTCTTTAAGATCCAAATACTTTCCGACAAAGGCGATTTTGACACTTCCTTCTGGTTTGAGTATTTTGTGTACCAACTCGCTCCATTCGTCCATTTTGGGTTGACAATTTTCAAGTTGCAGTTGGGTGCAAATCGGGGTGAGAATGTCTTGCGAAAGAAAATTAAGCGGTACTTTGTAGATCGTAGGGGCGTCTTCTGCGACGATGACCGAATTTTCTTCGACATCGCAACTGTAAGCGATTTTGCGTTTAATATCGCTACCGACAGGCATCTCTGCACGCAAGATCAACATATGCGGCGCGATACCGATACGTCGAAGCTCTTGTACCGAATGTTGCGTCGGTTTGGTTTTGAGTTCTCCGGCGGCTTTGATATAAGGTAAAAGGGTTACGTGTACATTCATCACGTTGTGTTTGCCGAGTTCATGCTTGATCTGTCTGATCGTCTCCAGAAACGGCAACCCTTCGATATCTCCGACCGTTCCGCCGAGCTCTACGATGAGAATATCTTTATTTTCGCCCGCCCGAAAAATACGCTCTTTAATTTCGTTGACGATATGCGGTACGACTTGTATCGTTTTACCGAGATATTTGCCTTTGCGTTCGTTTTCGATGACCGTTTTATAGACTTGACCCGTCGTGAAATTGTTGTTTTGCGTCAGCGACGTATCCAAAAAACGCTCGTAATGTCCCAAGTCGAGGTCGGTCTCCGCACCGTCTTTGGTAACGAAAACTTCACCGTGTTCCAATGGTGACATCGTACCGGGATCGACGTTGATGTACGGATCGAGTTTGAGTACGCCGACTCTACGTCCCGTATGTTTTAATAGCGTTCCGATACTTGCGGCCGTAATACCTTTTCCCAGAGAACTGAGTACGCCTCCGGTTACAAAAATGAATTTTGTAGATTTGGACATCTTTTGCAATCCTTCTTTATGCGACGATAGGCATGATGATAGTGATAAAGTTGTTTTCTTTTACGACAAAAGGCAATGTCGATTCGTTAAATTGCATCTCGAACGTTCCTTGTTCCGTTTGTGCGATAAAGTCGAGAAGATATTTGCTGTTGAAAGAGATTTCGAATTTCTCTTCGATACCCGTATCTATTTCGATTTCCGTTTTGGCTTCGATATTGTCCGCACTGAGAGAGTGAAATAGTATAGCGTGACTCATGATGGTCATTTTGATTTCGTGCGAGATAGTAGTGATCATTTTAATCGCTTCCATCATCTCTTTTTTTGGTAAGACGACTATGTGTTTGATACTGGCGGGTACGATACGTTCATAATCAGGATATTTTCCGTTGATCAATCTCGTATAAAAATAGTAGTTTTCGTTACGTATAATGAGATTGGTTTGGTCATAATAGATATGGATTTGATCCAAAAAGAGTTTTTGAATCTCAATAATCGCTTTTTTCGGAATGATAAGGGAGAGTTGCGTATCGTTGTGTCCGAGAATGGTGGCGATGGCCAAACGTCTAGTGTCGGTACCGACAAGATCGGTGCGATCGTTTTTGATATTGATCAAAGCGCCGTTGAGTTCGTATTTGGGGTTATTGGTATCGATGGCGGGAGAGATTTTTTTGAGATTTTGGATCAAAGCGAATGAATCGAGCGTAATCTCGGGTTTATCGTCGGTTTTCGGAAAGGAGGGATAGGTGGAAGCGTCGAAGGTGGGAAGTTTGAACTTTGATTGTTTTTGTTTGATAGTGAGGATATCGTCGTGAGTTTCCAAAACGATTTCGTCCTCTTTGAGGATACGTACAATATCGAGTAGTTTCTTTCCGTTGGCGGTAAATTCCCCTTCGTTTTCGATTACAAATTGATCTGATACGATACTTAATCCGATTTCGTTGTCGGTTGCTTTAACGATACATTTTTCCGCTTCTGTACGAAAAAGGATGTGTGAAGTAATTTGTGTGGCATCTTTTTTTTCGAGAAAGGGTTGTAGATTGATGAGTATCGATTCAATAATCTGTTTGGGCGCTTTGATCTTCATGCTCTCTCCTTTTTTATTTTAGTTTTCATAGTATGTAGAAGTAGTATTGCGTGCAAATGTGAAAAAGTGTTTTTTCCCCGCCGTACGGCTTTTTTTCTTATTTTGTGCCGTGTGTATCGTTTTCACATTGTTTCACTGAATATAATTATATCTTTTTTTTATTCAACTTTTTTTATTAGCGAAGTGCTTATTTTTTTTCCGTATGGATTTTGTTGGACAACTCTTCGAGCAAGACTTTGAAATTTTCGTCTTTTTCGATAATTTCGTCTATTTTTTTCATAGCATGAGAGACGGCACTGTGATCTTTCATTCCGAAATAGACGGCGATTTGCGGCATGGAGTTGGGTGTGAGATGTCGTGCGAGGTAGATGGCGGTGCGTCTGGCGTTGACAACATTTTTGGTACGTTTTTTGGAGGTGATGTCGCTTGGTTTGACGTTGAGTTCTCTGGCGACAATTTTGACAATATCGTCGATGGAGACGCTCTCTTTCTTCTCTTTGAGTTGGTCTTTGATGGCGTTTTTGGCAAATTCGAGCGTAATCTCCTGACCGAGCATCGACGCCATGGCGTTGATGCGAATGAGTGTACCTTCGATTTCTCTGATATTGTCTCCCATGTGCGTGGCAATATAGTGCACCACTTCTTTGTTGAGACGAATACCGTCGAGTTCGCATTTTTTTTCGATAATGGCGATTTTTGTTTCGAGTCCGGGAGGTTGGATATCGGCCAAAAGACCCCATTCGAAACGGGTACGTAACCTATCTACGAGTCCGGCGATTTTGTTTGGCGGTCTGTCGGCGGTGATAACGATCTGTTTATGGGCGTTGTGCAGTTCGTTGAAGGTATGAAAAAATTCCTCTTGCGTTTGCTCTTTGCGGCTGAGAAACTGGATATCGTCGATTAGTAAAAGATCGCAGGCGCGAAATTTGTCTCTGAATCTATCCATAGTTTGCGAACGCAAATGTGAAGTAAAAGCGTTCATAAATTGTTCGAGCGTCGTATAGATGACGGTATCGCCGAGTCCGACGCGGTAGTTGCCGATCGCTTGCAGCAGGTGAGTTTTTCCGAGACCGACACCGCCGTAGATAAAGAGAGGGTTGTAAAGTTTTCCCGGTTTTTCGGCGACCGACTTTGCGGTGGTATAAGCAAATTGGTTCGAGTCGCCGACGATAAAACTGTCGAAAGTAAGCGAAGGATTGAGATGGGTACTCTTTTTCGATTGTTTTTCGACCGAAGCGACGGTAGGCTTTTCGGAGGTTTTGGACTCGCTTTTTCTGACGACGATATCTATCGTCGGGCGCACTTGGGTGTGAAGTTCGAAAAGATGGGCGAGTATGTCGCTGTATTTTGTTTTGATCCATTTGGCAATAAAGGGATTGGGGGCGTGAAAGAGCGCATAATTGCTTCGTGATGCTTTGGTATCGTAGACCAATTTTTTTAGATAGCGTTCGTATTCTATTTGGGAGATCTCTTTTTTGAGTTCGTAGAGTATTTTTTGTCCGAGGTTCATTGTTTTACTTTGGGTTGAAATTTGAAAACGTCAATGTGAATAACTTTCGCAATTTTATCCGAAATCGGTTAAAATACGACAATTATCATAGTGGTGAATAAAATATTCACGATGTGAAAAAGGTGTGAATGACTATTTTGGGAATAGACCCCGGCAGTCGCAATCTCGGTTATTGCGTGTTGGAACATAACGGTAGAAAAAGCAGACTTCTCGAAGCGGGACTTATCAAAATCAAAGCGACAACGCTCCAAGAACAGATTGTCGAAGTGACGGAAGGGATCGATATCTTATTGTCGAAACAGACAATTGACGAAGTGGCGATCGAAGACATTTTTTATGCTTACAATCCCAAAACGGTACTCAAACTGGCGCAGTTTCGCGGCGCGATATCGCTTAAAATTTTACAGGAGGTAGGCTACTTTTACGAATATACCCCTTTGCAAGTCAAACAGTCGGTAACGGGAAACGGCAAAGCCTCCAAAGAGCAAGTGGCGTTTATGGTCAAGCGTTTGTTGGGTATCACACGAGAAATCAAACCGCTCGATATCACCGATGCGATGGCGGTCGCGTTGACCCATGCGCAGCGTGTGGGATTGCGACCCGCTTAATTGCTAAGGGGTTTTTGTCTCGCTTTTTGTTTTTTCATCGTGACGAGCCGTTTTTTCGGAACGGTGAACGTCTCTTTTTTGTTTCCTTCCGTCGATTCGCGAATGATTTGATCGTACATATAGATATCGTATTTGAAGTAGGCCAAACCGTTTTCTTTATAGACGGTAAAATAGAGAATATGTACCGGTACGGGTTTTTTGAGTCGAATCGTGACGGGTTTGTTACGCTCTATGATACGAGCGATATCCTCTTCGTCGTAGCGTTTGTAAGCGTGACGCAAGATATGCTTCGCCAATTCGAAAGGTTGCTCGACACGGATACATCCGGAAGAGTAGACTTTGTATCGTCTGTTGAGCAGACTTTTGTTGTCGGTGTCGTGAATATAGACGGCATATTTATTGGGAAACATGAACTTGATACGACCCAAAGCGTTGTCGTCTCCGGGGTATTGTACGAAACGATAGGGTACGGGTTTGTCGCTATGTTCGTAAGGATCGAGCATTGCCTGGGTGATAGAGATCTCTTTATTGCCTTTGAAGGCGTGGATATTGTGCTCTTCGAGATAGTTTGGATTTTCTCTGAGAACATGGATCAAATCGCGTTTGACGAGATTGTCCGGTATCGTCCATGTGGGATTGAGTACCACATATTCGAGTTTGTCGTCGAAAATCGGCGTCGGACGATCGATACGCCCTACCACCACCCCTTTTTTCAATACGAGGTTCCCGTCGATATAGTAGCGCAGATTGAAATCGGGTACGTTGACTTCGATATATTCGTTTTCGAATCGTTTGGGGTAGAGTTTGGTTTTGTCCAAATTGACGATAATCGCTTCGATATTTTTCTTGACGGGTTGGTTGAGGTACCATGTCATCGTTTTGTCCACTTCGCCCGTCACTTTGAGTAAATAGCGTTTTTGATAGGTGATGACGGCACGACGCAGCGTTTCGTCGAAACGTTTGTCAAGCGGCGCTTGTGCGGGATAGTCTCCGGAGATTTGAAGACGTTTTTTGATCTGAAGTACGCGGGAGGAATAATCGCCGAGTTTCAAAGGTTCGTCGCTGTAAGGGATTTTTGGGA
The DNA here is from genome assembly GCA_027026055.1 of Campylobacteraceae bacterium. GTDB lineage: Bacteria > Campylobacterota > Campylobacteria > Campylobacterales > Sulfurovaceae > JALVPA01. The sequence continues at coordinate 8,848 of JALVPA010000074.1, forward strand.
ATTTCTCCATACGTCTGTATTTTTCCAGCAGATCTATCAAATCGCCGTAGCGTTTTTCCATCGGTACGAGGGAGAGAAGGTATTCTCGAATTTTTCCGCTCTTTGTCGCCTTAATCATGGGATTGAGTGAGGGAAAAGGTTTGGGATGCATCTCCCATACCGCTTTGATATCGTCGCTCTCTTCGAGCGCTTTGAATTTTTTTTGTACCAACTCCCAATCGACGTCGCCTTGTACGATAAAACGTATCAATCTCACATAAGAGTTTGTCAAAAGCAGATCGAGTCTGGCATAGACTTCCGTACGTTTGTCGTAGGGTACGAGATTGTTGTCGAGATAATAGAGAAGCTTTGCGATTGCTTTGCGATCGAACGGTTTGTTTTTGTAGTTGAAAAACGTACTGTCGAGCGCCTGTATCAAAGCACTCATCTTTTTGCTGTTGGCATTGCCTATCCATATCGGTTTGCCGGCGTTGGCGACATAAAGTTTTTTGACGATCGGCGCGTTTTTACCTTTGAGTTTCGTTTCGAGAGCCTGATGAAGTCGTATACCGATATTTTCTATGGTCAACGGTTCGGCGAGGAGATAGACCGAAAAAAGAAAAAGAAACGAAATGAAGAGTCTATGTAGCATCCGTTTCATCCTTCGTACCGTTCGGTGCGAAATTGTTTGTCGATAAGACGAAGATATTTTTCGGGGGTGACCGCTTTCATCGCTTGAGCGAGCCACCGTATCTGAAACCACGCCGCACCGCTGTCGCGCAGATCGAAATAGTTTTTGAGACTGCGGATATTGAAGGTAACGACCATGTCGACCTTCCAATTGTCCGTGACAATATGTTTGAACGCATCGCCGACGTTGCGCTTCTTTTTACCCGCTTCAAGCGCTTCGTACAACCCTTCGGCGTCGTTTTCGTAACGTGACAAGAGCGGCATGGAGGATTTGGCGATTGCAAGCGTGTCGAACTCCTCGACGCGTTGTCGTTGAAAAGTGAGTTTGTCGTAGATGGCATCGATTTCGATCGTACGATAGATGTTGTCCGCAATGACGAAGAGATCGAGCGCATCGACTTTCTTTTGGAAAAAAGCGCGCGAATCGTTTGCCTCTCGCGAAGCGACGAAAGCGTTGAGTACCGAAGACATCGTATAACGCGTTGATCGTACCGAAATGGCTTGTAGGCGGTGTCGCGCATGTTCTTGGAGGACACCTCTGGAAGTGCCCTTGACCAGATAGCTAAGCGTAGCATGCTCGATGATGGAGTGGTGATGGTGCACCCAAGCGAGGTTGTCGAGCAGTTCGGAACGCTCAATGGCGTTGATTGCTTCGATGTCGAGTCTTTTCGGCGCTTGCTTTACGGCGTTGTTTTCGGAATTGTCGAAGCTGTCGTAACAGGTGCGCGCCGCGATCTCCGCTACACCCAAACCAGTCTCTTGCAACAAAAACACTTGCGGCTTGTAATACGTGATACCGTACATTTCGACCGTTTCCATACGACTGCTCCGAAAAGATTTTGCTACAATTATACCCAATAAAAATTATGAGGCTCGGATGCAACCCTATTTTCGATTTTACGATTTCAATGAAGATTTCAGGGATCCGTTTTCGCGCGATCGCGATCGGGTGATACACTGCGGTTCGTTTCGACGACTCGAGTATAAAACGCAGGTCTTTCTCAATCACGAGGGGGACTATTTTCGTACGCGATTGACCCATTCTCTTGAGGTAAGCCAAATCGCCCGTACGTTGGCGCGGATGCTTTCGCTTAACGAAACGTTGGCGGAGGTGATCGCGCTTTCGCACGACTTGGGACACACCCCTTTCGGACATGTCGGCGGCGACACACTGGATCGTCTGCTCAAATCCGACGGACATATCAACGGTTTCGAGCACAATTTTCAATCGTTTCGCGTATTGACGAAACTCGAAAAGCGTTATAAAGATTACGACGGTCTCAATCTCACTTTTGCGACGCTTGAAGGGGTCTTGAAACACTCCTATCCTTATCGAAAGAGATTTTTGTCGCATTTGGACGAGACCTTTTCGCTTGACAAACATCCCTCTTTGGAAGCGATGATCGTTGATTGTGCCGACGAGATCGCCTATACCTCGCACGATATCGACGACGGGGTGAAATACGGATTGATAGACTTCGAAATCTTGTACGGCAATGCGCTCTGTCGTCGTGTGGACGAAACGGTACGCAAAGAGGGAGTTTCGCGCGAAGAGCGCCGACTTTATCGTCATCGCTTTACGGCGGGTTTGATCAAATTGTTGGTCGAAGATCTTATCGCACACTCCAAACCCAAAGCCGTCGCATATGCCGTTGAAGCGCCGCTATGCGCGACAATCGATGCGACCGAGCCGTTGCCGATAGGCTTTTCCGACGAGACGAGAGGCGAGCTCAAACGCTTGAAAAAGTTGCTCTTTGCCAAACTCTACACCCACGAAACCATCGCGCGCAAGATGTATGCTGGAAAACAGTGCATCGAAGCACTTTACAAGGCTTTCGTCGTAGACGAATCGTTACTGGCGGAACATCACAAAGCGTTGTTTACGAAACGTCCGAAACATCGTGTCGTCGCCGATTATATCGCTTCGATGACGGACCGTTACGCGATGAAGCTCTATCGCGAACTCTACGGCTTATCGCTCTGATAGTTTCTTTTGGCTATAATGCGCGAAAATAGTAAGCCCACACAGGGGCGTTTTTCGGGGATACTATCATGCAAAAAATCAAAAATATCGCGGTCATCGCACACGTCGATCACGGCAAAACGACACTGGTCGATCAGCTCTTGCAACAATCGGGCACTTTTGCCGCGCATCAGCAGGTGGACGAACGCGTCATGGACAGCAACGACATCGAAAAAGAGCGCGGCATTACGATCCTTTCCAAAAACACCGCCATCACCTACGGCGACCACAAAATCAATATCATCGATACGCCGGGACACGCCGACTTCGGCGGCGAAGTGGAGCGGGTACTCAAAATGGTCGACGGGGTGCTGCTGCTTGTCGACGCGCAAGAGGGTGTGATGCCGCAAACCAAATTCGTACTTAAAAAAGCGATCGGTTTCGGCTTGATTCCCGTCGTCGTCATCAACAAAATCGACAAAGACGGTGCGGAACCCGAACGGGTGCTCGACGAGGTGTTCGATCTGTTGGTCGCGCTCGACGCAAACGAAGCGCAACTGGAGTTTCCCGTGCTTTATGCGGCGGCGCGAGACGGCTATGCCAAGTGGGAACTTGACGACGAAAACAGAGACATGACGCCGCTTTTCGAGGCGATTTTGGAGCATGTCCCCTACCCCAAAGGCACTCCCGATGCGCCCGCGCAAGCGCAGGTCTTTACGCTCGATAGCGACAATTTCGTTGGTCGTATCGGCATCGCACGCATTTTCAACGGTAGGGTCAAAAAGGGCGACGAATACCTACTGGTCAAAGCCGACGGCGAAAAGGTCAAAAGTCGCGTAAGCAAATTGATCGGTTTCAAAGGACTCGATCGTATCGAAATCGAAGAGGCCGAAGCGGGAGATATCGTCGCGATCGCGGGATTTGCCGATATCGACGTGGGTGACAGCATCTGCGATCCCGAACAACCCGTACCTCTCGATCCGATGCATGTCGAAGAGCCGACACTCTCGGTCATTATCTCCGTCAACGACGGACCGTTGGCGGGTACCGAAGGCAAACACGTCACTTCCAACAAGTTGCGCGAGCGTCTCGAAAAAGAGATGGAGACCAATATCGCGATGCGTATGGAGCCGCTGGGTGATGCGAGCTTTAAGGTTTCGGGCAGAGGGGAGTTGCAAATCGGCATTTTGGCGGAAAATATGCGCCGCGAAGGGTTTGAATTTTTGTTGGCGCGCCCCGAAGTGGTCGTCCGCGAAGAGAACGGTGTGAAGATGGAGCCTTTCGAACACCTGGTCGTCGACGTGCCCGAAGCGTTTCAAGGCACCGTCATCGAAAAACTCGGCAAACGCAAAGCCGAAATGACATCGCTGACACCGATGCCCGACGGCACCGTACGTTTGGAGTTCGAAATCCCTGCACGCGGTCTGATAGGGTTTCGCAGCGAGTTTTTGACCGATACCAAAGGCGAAGGGATTTTGAACCACTCCTTTATCGAGTATCGTCCCTACAGCGGTAGCGTGACAAGCCGTACCCAAGGAGCGCTCGTTTCGATGGACGACGGCGAGGCGGTCGCCTTTTCGCTTTATAATCTCCAAGCGCGCGGTACGCTTTTTATCAAGCCGCAAGATAAAGTCTATAACGGCATGGTGATCGGCGAAAGCGCGCGACCCGGCGATCTGGAGGTCAATCCGCTTAAAGGCAAACAACTCACAAACATGCGAAGCGCGGGAAGCGAAGATGCGATCAAACTCGTACCTCCCAGAGAGATGACGCTCGAAGCGGCGATGGAGTGGATCGAAGAAGACGAATTGATCGAAGTGACGCCGCTTTCGATCCGTATCCGCAAAAAATATCTCGATCCCGTGATGCGTAAACGCTATCAACGCGACAAGAAAAATGCCAAATAAACGGATAAATCGGGATTTCGCTTGAAAACTTCCGCAGTCGAAAACGCCATAAGCACCCCTTCGGGGTTGAGTTCTCCTTTGTCGTCATCGTGCGAAATCCTAACGAAGTGTTACAAACCGACTACAAGTCGGATTTTGTGTTTAATCAAACTTTGGATAAAATCACGCAAATTTAACCCTATCTAAAAGGACAGTTGTGGAAGTAACTATCAACAAGATCGACGATGCAAACGTCGCGGTCAACGGTAAAATCGAGCGGAAACTGATCGACGCCAATATCGACAGATTGGCGAGAAAAGCGGGCAAAGAGATCAAAGTGGACGGTTTTAGAAAAGGAAAAGTACCGCCCGCCGTCGTCAAAAAACTCTACGGCGAGAAGCTTCGCCAAGATGCCGAAGCGGACGGTCTTAAATCTTTGATCGACTTCGGAATGAACCAAGCGCAGATCGACGCGACGCAGATCATCGGTGAACCGATCTTCAAAAAATACGACAAAAACGACGAGGGTATCGATGTCGAACTCGTGATCTCTTTGCGCCCGACGATCGATACGAAAGGTTACGAAGAGGCTGTTCCCGCGTTCGAAAAGCCCGAAGCGACGGACGAAGAGGTCGAAGCGAAACTCGAAGAGATCGCCAAAGCGCAAGCGACGACGCAAAAGATCAAACGCAAACGCATGGTACGCGACGGCGATATCGCGGTGATCGATTTCGAAGGCTTTTTAGACGGCGAACCATTCGAGGGTGGTAAAGCGGAAAAATATCCGCTCAAAATCGGTTCGAAGACCTTTATCCCCGGTTTCGAAGAGCAAATCGTCGGGATGAAATACGATGAAGAGAAAACGATTAAAGTCACCTTCCCCGAAGATTATCAAGCGGAAAATTTGGCGGGTAAAGAGGTGGAGTTCAAAGTGAAGTTGCACGAAATCCAAGAAGAAGTCCCCGCCGAGATCGACGACGAATTGGCGAAAAAAGCGCTCAATGACGAAAACGCGACGCTTGATACGCTCAAAGAGCGCCTCAAAGAGCAAGTGGTCAACGAAAAGATCTCCAAGCTTTACAACGAAGAACTCAAACCGAAACTGATCGAAGCGCTGGTGGAAAAATTCGATTTTGCCTTGCCGCAAAACATCGTCGAACAAGAGATCGACGCGAAAGTCAACGCCAAAGCGCAGCAGATGAGCGAAGAGGAATTGAACGAATACAAAGAGAATCCAGAAAAGGTCGATGCGCTTAGAGAAGAGCTTCGCGAAGAGGCGGAAAAATCGGTCAAAGCGACCTTTATCGTTGATGCGTTGGCGAAAGAGCAAGGAGTGGATGTCAACGATCAGGAAGTGACGCAAGCGATCTATTACGAAGCGTTGATGAGCGGGCAAGATCCCAAAGCGGTCATCGAGTATTATCAAAAAAACAATCTCCTTCCCGCCGTCAAAATGGGCATGATCGAAGACAAGCTCTTCGCCAAACTTCTCGGTCTGGATAAGTAATCGCATGGCGGCGCCGCTTCGCCGTCGATATCTTTCGTTAATTTTTTTTGAGTATAGTGCGTAAAACCACACACAAAGGTACGGTAATATGAGTTATATCCCCTATGTAGTCGAACAAACCGGACGCGGCGAACGCAGTTACGATATCTATTCGCGATTGTTGAAAGACCGCATCGTTATGCTTAGCGGCGAGATCAACGACGCCGTCGCTTCCTCTATCGTAGCGCAGTTGCTCTTTCTGGAGGCGCAAGACCCCGACAAAGATATCTACTTTTATATCAACTCTCCGGGCGGGGTGATTACCAGCGGTTTTTCGATCTTCGATACGATGAATTACATCAAACCCGACATCGTGACGATCTGTATCGGACAAGCGGCGTCAATGGGAGCGTTTTTGTTGGCGTCGGGTACCGAAGGCAAACGCTATGCGCTGCCCAATTCGCGTATCATGATTCACCAGCCTCTCGGCGGTGCGCAGGGACAGGCGACCGATATTTTGATCCAAGCCGAAGAGATCAAACGTCTCAAAGATACGCTCAATACCATCTTGGCGGAAAAGACGGGCAAAAAGATCAAGCAGATCGAAAAAGATACCGACAGAGACTACTTCATGTCTGCCAAAGAGGCGCAAGAGTACGGTCTGATAGACAAAGTACTCGATAAAAGTTTCGCATAGGGATCGTCGATGGTTCGCGATATCGTAGTCTATCCCGACAAACGTCTCAAAACCGTCTCCAAAGAGGTCGAAGCGTTTGACGAGGCGTTGCATACGCTGCTTGACGATATGTACGATACGATGCGCGCCAAAAACGGCGTAGGACTTGCCGCGATCCAAATAGGCGTACCGTTGCGCGCGCTCATTATCAATATCCCTCTCGAAGATGCCGCGGAAGGAGAAGAGGAACAACCTCGCGAAAATACGCTGGAGATGATCAATCCCGTCATCGTCGAAAAGGACGGCTCTACGAAGTTTCAAGAAGGGTGCCTCTCCGTACCGGGTATCTACGAAGAGGTCGAACGTGCCAAACACGTTAAAGTCGAATATTTCGATCGCCACGGCGAAAAGCATACGATCGAAGACGACGATTTTTTGGCGATTGCGATGCAGCACGAGATCGATCACCTCGACGGTAAAGTCTTCATCGAAAAACTCTCCTTTACCAAACGCAAAAAGTTCGAAAAAGAGTGGAAAAAGCGTCTGAAAAAGATTTGACGCCGCTTTAAACTCCCTTCGAGACGACTACGATATGTCATTTTGACATATTTTTATTCTTCTTTCCCGAATCGTTATACAATTGTTAAAAATCATCGCAAAAGGGGAAGGAAGGATGACTGCACCCGTAGAAGAAAAATCGTTGATGACGGTGACCGACGATTCGCAAGAGAAAAGCCCGAAACCTCTGCTCAACCGACTCAAAAGCGCCACGCTGGAGGGCGTGACGGCGCGCGAGGTAGAAGTGGAAGCAACCTTTACGAAAGGCTTGCCCGGATTCACCGTTGTGGGCTTGGCAGGTTCGGATATCCAAGAGGCCAAAGAGCGCGTCAAATCGGCGCTATTGCTCAACGAATTCGTCTTTCCGCCGTTAAAGATTACGATTTCGTTGGCGCCTTCGGAGCTACGCAAATCGGGCAGTCATTTCGATCTTTCGTTGGCGTTATTGATCGCCCTGCACAAAGAGACGATCGATTTGCCCGATATGTATGTTTTCGGCGAAGTGGGGCTTGACGGGAGCATCAAAAGCTCTTCGATGCTTTTTCCTTTGATTTTGTCGCTCAAAGAGCAAGGTTTGATTGAGCGTGCCGTCGTGCCCAAAGAGGCGATGGCACATCTTAGACATATTTCGGGTGTTCGTTTTTATCCCGTAGAGAGCTTGGCGGAAGCGATCGCGCTGCTTAAAAGTGATGCGCAAGGTGTTGTGACCGAACATTTCGATTATCCGGGAGATACCGTTCGTATCGGTGAAAAAACGTACTATTATCGCAGATATTACGAAAAAGACTTTGCCGATATCAAAGGACAAGGCGTCGCCAAACGCGCCGCACTGATTGCCGCGGCGGGGATGCACAATCTTTTTATGG
>JALVPA010000075.1 GCA_027026055.1 Campylobacteraceae bacterium
TCACTCGTCACTTGAAAGGCAAATGCCTTTCAAGTGACGAGTGACGAGTGATGAGTGAAGCGTTGTTCTGAGTGCCCAAAAAAAAGTCGTATTCGCTTAGAAGATGTTTGGCACTTCGGATAAGGGGATGGTGAGGCGGCAAGCTGGGAGTGGTGATCTCCAATTCGCTTTTGTTGGGATCGAAATAGGACGACGGATAGATGCGGTTTCCCGCTTCGTCGGTATAAGGCGAAGTACAATTGTCGTCGTAAAACGTACAGCCGCCGCCGAGACGTTTGGCAATTGCGCGGGTGGTCAAACCGTAACCAAACAACGCAATATGTTGTTTGGTTAGTGAAGAGTGAAGGGTGAAGGGTGAAGGATTTCGGTTGCCATGGCTATTCGACTTTTTAAAACTGTTTTTCATCTCATATTCTCTTTTGAAGTTATAATACTTGACGATAGCATCTTGATAATGCTATCTACATCGGTTATCATATGTTTTGCCGACGAGACCTCCAAGTATCCACAATCTCTTAGCAACCTAAGCCAATATTTTGTTTCGTTGGCTTCTTTTAGTGAAATAGACAATTTGTTAATGAAATCAAGTTTGGATTGAGCATATTGGCTTTCGGCAATTAAAGCTCCAATTGCAGTACCTGAGCGTAACAATTGTTTACTAATAGTAAATTCTTTCTTTTGATTTTGAAGAAATTCGACACTCTTGACTATTCTTATAGCAAAAGCGTAACTCTTGCCGGCAAGAATACTCATAGTGCCCTTCCTCGCGAACAATCTTTCTTAAAAAGCATACCGTATCTCTTCACTCTTCATTCTTCACTCATCCGTTGTTATCTAAACTTAAACGAGATCAACGCCAAGATATTGGCGATAAAGGCGATCATCCAAAAGCGTACGATGATTTTGTTTTCGGGCCACCCTTTGAGTTCGAAGTGATGATGAATAGGCGCCATTTTGAAGACCCGTTTTTGACGGATTTTAAAGCTGCCTACTTGCAAGATCACCGAAACGGTTTCGATCACGAAAATAATACCTATCAAAACAAGCAAAATTTCGCTCTTTGCCAAGATCGCCAGATAAGCAAGAAAACCGCCGATTGCCAATGAACCCGTATCGCCCATAAAGACTTCGGCGGGGTAGGCGTTGTACCACAAAAACCCCATCAGCCCTCCCGCCAGTGCCGCGGCGAGAATGGTTACTTCTCCCACTCCTTTGATATTGGGAATAAGCAGATAGTGGCTGAAGATGGCGTGTCCCGTCGCATAAACGATCGTACCCAAACTAAAAAGAGCGATGATGCTCGGAACGGTCGCCAATCCGTCGAGACCGTCGGTGAGATTGACCGCATTGGTGGTCGCCAAAAAAACGACGATCCAAAAAGGAACGGCGAAAAGCCCCATGTCAAAAAGCGGATATTTGTAAAAAGGAATGTAAAAGTTCGTCGGAAAACCGCGATAGAGCAGTATCCCCGTAGCTACGGCGGCGATAACGGCCAATAGTCCCATTTTGCCGCGTGCACTAAGACCTTCGTCGTTTTTGCCCGAAAGAATCTTTCCCAAATCGTCTTGTAGCCCGACCGCACCGAATCCGAGAAGCGTAAGTAGTCCCGCCCATACGTAAACGTTGTTCCATTTGACGGTAAGCAATGCGGCAATTGCCGTGGCGACCAAAAAGACGGCGCCGCCCATTGTCGGCGTATGGCGTTTGCCTTCGTGTGCGGTAACGTATTTGTTGATGGGTTGATTGGCCTTTTTGGCTTGAGCCCATCGAATATAGCGCGGCATTGCGAGTATCGTTATGGCAAAAGCGAATAAAAAAGCAAACCCCGCACGTACGGAGATGTACCCGAAAAGATTGATGTCGAAATAGTGATAAAGCATATATAACATGGCGATAGACAACTTTCGCGATTTAGGTTTAAGAAAGTTTATTTTACTATGATTTCATTAAAAAATTTTTCCGTTCGAGCGTGCTTTGAAACGAACCGTCTTCAAAACGGCGATTCGGAGAAAAATCGAACGAAAAAAGAGAAAAGCGATACGTTTTTTGTGTTTGTAAAAGCGCAAAAAATCATTCGAATGTTACAGCGGTTTCAAGAATATCGACAAAGGTATGAAAAGAGAAATGGAAAAGAAGATACAAAAAACGATTTTGATTATCACGGACGGTATCGGCTACAAACCCGATAGCAAATGCAACGCTTTCGCCGATGCGAAAAAGCCTACCTACGATAGATTGGAGAATGTTCCTAAAGCATTGATCGCCACTTACGGTTTGAGTGTGGGGTTGCCCGAAGGACAGATGGGTAATTCCGAGGTGGGGCATATGACGATAGGCAGCGGTCGCGTGCTCTATCAGGATTTGGTGAAGATCTCTTTGGCGATAGAAGAGGGAAGCATCGCGAAAAACGAAGCGCTTAACCGTACGCTGGAAGCGGGTAACGACGTGCATCTGATCGGTTTGATGAGCGACGGCGGGGTGCATTCGCATATCGCACATACGATAGGGTTGGCGAAGTTGGCGAAAGCGCGCGGTAAAAAGGTCTTTTTACATTTGATTACAGACGGTCGAGACGTCAGCCCTACATCTGCGAAAACTTATTTGGCGCAAATCGAAGCGATTTGCGACGAAAATATTTCTATTGCGACATTGGGTGGACGCTTTTATACGATGGATCGCGACAATCGCTGGGAACGTGTGGAAAAAGGATATCGCGCCATCGTCGAAGCGACGCCGAAAACCGATTTGAGTCCCGAAGCTTATATAGACGAGAGCTATGCCAAGGGTATTACCGACGAGTTTATCGAACCCGTGGCGTTTTCGGGATACGAAGGGATGCGCGAAAACGACGCCGTGATTGTCACCAACTTTAGAGCCGACAGGGTGCGTGAGATCGTGACGGCGTTGGGTGATCCCGATTTCGACAAATTCGAGCGTCGTTACGTTCCGCTTCGTATTGCGACGATGACACAATACGACGCAAATTTTCCCTATCCGGTACTTTTTGCGAAAGAGACGCCGAAAAACACGTTGGCGGAAGTGATTTCGCGCGCGGGATTGCGACAACTGCATACGGCGGAAACCGAAAAGTACGCGCATGTGACTTTCTTTTTCAACGGCGGTACGGAAGCGCCGGTAGAAGGCGAAAGCCGCGTGTTGATTCCCAGTCCCGATGTTAAGACATACGATATGAAGCCGGAGATGAGCGCTCCGGAGGTGGGAGAAACGGTACGCAAAGCGATGGATGAGGCGTACGATTTTATCGTCGTCAATTTCGCCAACGGCGATATGGTAGGCCATACGGGCAATTACGAAGCGGCGAAAAAAGCGGTCGAAGCGGTTGACAAGGAGCTTGGAAAAATTATCGAAAAGGCCGAAGAGAGGGATTATGCGATCGTATTGACTTCCGACCACGGAAACTGCGAAGAGATGTGCGACGGCGAAGGGCATGTCTTGACCAACCATACGGTAGGAGACGTATGGTGTTACGTTTTGGCGAAAGGAGTCGATCGTGTCAAAAGCGGCGGCGGACTGAACAATGTCGCACCTACGGTCTTAAAGCTGATGGGCTTGCCGATACCCGATGAGATGGACGAACCGCTCGTTTAATCGTAACGTTTTCAAAAACGTCGATTTTTTGTTACAATGATGCGGTGATCTTTTTACGAAAGTGAGGCCGAAGATGGACAAACGTATCAAAGAATCGGTCGGTGTGTTGTTGGCGCATATCATCAAAATCGATAACAGAGAGATAGAGAAAGAGGCGCCGCTCTTTTGCAAAATTATGGGTGAAGATTTCGGTTGTAGCGAAGAGGAAGCGAAACGTATTTTGGAGAAAGCTATGGAAAGCGACGACAATCTCGACGATCATATCGAGATAATCAATCGCGCGCTTTGCGAAGACAAACTTTCCAAATACCATCTTCTCGAACAGCTCAATCATATCATCTATTCTGATCGTATCGGCGAGGAAGATTACAAGATATTCGAAAAGGTAAAAGAGCGCCTTTTTTCGTGTTAAATTTCAAGAAAGGATAGAACGGATGAAATTTTCTGGTGAAAACGTATTGGTGACGGGAGCGAGCCGCGGAATCGGCGCGCAGATAGCAAAAACGTTGGCGGCGGAAGGGCTAAAAGTCTGGATCAACTACCGTAGCGGCGAAGCGGAAGCGACGGCGGTCAAAGCACAGATCGAGGCGGCGGGAGGCAAAGCCGACATTATCGGTTTCGACGTAAGCGACGAAGCGGCGTTCGTCGATGCGATCAAAAAAATCGTAACCGAAGACGGGGCGCTGAGTTATTTGGTCAACAATGCGGGTATCACCAAAGACGGATTGGCGATGCGTATGAAAACGGAGCAGTTTATGGCGGTCATCGAAGCCAACCTCAAATCGGCGTTTATCGGGTGTCGCGAAGCGCTTAAAGTGATGGGCAAAAAACGTTTCGGTGCGGTGGTCAATATCGCTTCTATCGTCGGCGAAACGGGCAATGCGGGGCAAACCAACTATAGTGCCAGCAAAGGCGGCATGATTGCGATGACCAAAAGTTTCGCCCTCGAAGCGGCACCGAGAGGGATTCGCTACAATACCGTTACGCCGGGCTTTATCGCCACCGATATGACGGAGGTGCTCAAACCCGAAATCAAAGAGAGTTTCGAAGCAAAGATTCCCTTGGCGCGCTTCGGCGAGCCGCGCGAAGTAGCCGAAGCCGTTGCGTTTTTGCTCTCCGATCATGCGTCGTATATCACCGGCGAAACCCTCAAAGTCAACGGCGGGATGTACATGTAATGCCGTGTGCGGCATTACATGTAACGAAGAGAGAATCATGAAGAGTGAAGCGTTTCGGTTTGCATCGCGTTGCGCTTTTGCTTATAGAAGTTTACTCTTAGAACGAACTTACGCCAACTCTTTACTCTTCGCTCATCACTTTTCATTCGCCGGAGGCGTTTGTGCCCGCTAAAATTCTCCTTCTCGAAGACGATAGGCTTTTTAACGAAACGTTACAGGATCTGTTGGAAGAAGAGGGGTATGAAGTCGATACGGCTTACGATCCCTATACGGCGTACGAGTTGATCTATACGCACACCTACGATCTCTATCTTTTCGATATCAATCTTCCCTACGAAGACGGCTTGAATTTACTGAAAAAGTTGCGCGAAGCCGACGATAGGACACCGACCGTTTTTCTCACCTCCAGAGAAGACAAAGCGTCACTATTGCAAGGATTCGATATCGGTGCCGACGATTATTTGCGCAAACCGATCGATACGGATGAGTTGACGGCGCGTATCGGTGCGTTGTTGCGCAGGCATGTACGAAAAGAGACGATTGCGATCGGTGCGTATCGGTTCGATCCTACGACACATCGGCTGGAGACAAACGACGATAGTGTCACGCTGACACCCAAAGCTTCGAAATTGCTTTCGCTCTTTCTTTCTTCAAAAGAGCGTATCGTTACTTTCGAAGAGATAAAGCACCGTTTATGGTCGACTTCCGAAGAGGCGAGCGAAGGGGCGTTACGCGTTTACGTGACGCAACTGAAACGCTATTTCGGTGCCTATATACGCAATGTACGCGGCGTAGGATATTGCTGGACGGAAAAAGATGCGTAAAAGGGTGATTTGGGCGATTGTCGTCTATTGCGTCGGAACGTTGTTGACGTTGATACTCTTTGCCATGCTTTCTACGAATGCAACCGGTGAAGAGAGCGGTACTCTCTTCTCTTTCGCTGCGGCAATGCTTTTTGCAACGGGTTGGTTCTATGTGACGACGACACATCTGTTGACACCGCAGATAAAATTGAGGCAACGCCTTCACGCTTTGACCGAAGAGATTGTTCACGAATTAAAGCTGCCGTTGGCGACGATTCGCAGCAATGCCGCACTATTGCGAAAAAGTTGCGACGAGTCGAAAAGCCGACGCAGAATCGAACGTATCGAAGCGGCCTCCTTTCGTCTCGAAAGGCTCTATACCG
>JALVPA010000076.1 GCA_027026055.1 Campylobacteraceae bacterium
CCTTTACTCCAGCCACCGTTTGCTTTGACGATACTTTGAATCTCTTTCCAAATACTGTTCCAGTCATAGTATGGCTCTTTGCCAAGCTCCGCTTCTACTTCGAGTATCGCATCGAGCAGATGCGGGAAAAGGTCGAGATACTGCTCTTTTGCCTCTTGAGTCATCTCAAAACGAAGTCTCAAAGGTCTCTGTACTACGATTCGTCGATACCCGAAATAGTCATTGTCAAAAATCTTACTCGTTTCACTCTCTGCAAACGCTCCGTGCTCTTTGGTAATCGCATCGATTGAATCGGGGTCGATATATCGCCGTTTATCCCCAAGACTTCGCTTCATCGGCTTATACCGCTCTCTTACATCGATTAGCTGTATTTTGCCTTTGCGGTTGGGTGTTTTTCTGTTGCTTACTATCCAAATAAATGTGCCGATGCCGGTATTGTAAAACATCTGTTCAGGCAACGCCACAATCGCTTCTAACCAGTCATGCTCAATAATCCAACGGCGTATCTCACTCTCTCCACTACCTGCACCACCCGTAAATAGCGGCGAACCGTTAAAGACAATCCCTACACGAGAACCGGGTTTGTCACGATTACCCTCTTCATAAGGCTGAAACTTGCTAATCATATGGATCAAAAAGAGTAGAGCCCCATCGTTTATGCGAGGTAGTTTTCCATCATAACCTCTAAAATTAGGCCATCTGTCTATCTCTTTCTTCTCCGCTTTCCAATCCACACCAAATGGCGGATTTGCAAGCAAATAGTCAAACTTCATATCAGGAAACTGGTCGTTTGTCAATGTATTCCCAAAAGCAATACGGCTATCTTTATGCCCCTTGATAAGCAAATCCGAAGCGGCTATCGCATATGATCTAGGGTTATAATCCTGCCCAAATACTTTGACTATCGCTTTATCGTTATGTGCCCGTATCCAGTTTTGAGACTCGGCAAGCATACCTCCCGTTCCACAAGCGGGATCACAAACCGTCACGACGATACCCTCTTGTGTTAGCACATGCGAATCGGGCTCAAGCAGTAGATTGACCATCAGTTGGATCACTTCACGAGGGGTAAAGTGATCACCCGCAGTCTCATTTGCCGCCTCATTGAAACGGCGTATCAAATCCTCAAAAAGCAGTCCCATCGTGATATTATCCACCACATCCGGGTGGAGATCTATTTCTGCAAATTTAGAGACCACCTGATAGAGCCTGTTTGCCTCTTCAAGCTTTTCTATCTCTTTTTCAAACTCAAAATACTCAAAAATCTTACGAATATTTTCCGAAAACCCGTTTATATAGTCCGTCAAGTGCCGACCGATATTGTCAGGATCACCTTTAAGCTTTTGAAAATCGAGTTTACTGTGATTATGAAAGCCTAGAGGATTGCCGTTTTGGTCTTTGGCTTTATTGTTTAAAATTTTGTCAACAACCTGAGGATCTTTATCTTTATATTTTTCATACTCTTTTAATACATCCTCTTTCGTCGGTTCCAAAACAGAATCAAAACGACGAAGCACCGTAAGCGGCAACATCACCCGCTCATACTGAGGCGGTCGATACGGACCTCTTAACAGATCTGCGACAGACCAGATAAAATTTGCAAGTGATTGAAAATTAGATGATGCCATAATTTAATATCTCCATATATTTGACCACACATTGCATGTTTATACGTATTCTACCATAGCAATCTGACCAAATTACATTACAGTCAACTTATAAATTTTCTTATATTTTTCAAAACGGTAAATACATTGTATCTTGTATAGTAGGCGTTAACCGTTTTAGCAGTATAATACGCCAAATCTTTATACGAAAGGTCACTCATGGGTCGTGCGTTCGAATACCGTAAAGCGGCAAAATTGAAACGTTGGGGGACAATGTCGCGTCTCTTTCCGAAACTGGGCAAAATGATCACCATCGCTGCCAAAGAAGGCGGCAGTCCCGATCCGGAGATGAACGCCAAACTACGCACCGCCATCGCCAACGCCAAAGCGCAAAACATGCCCAAAGACAACATCGAAGCGGCGATCAAACGCGCTTTCAACAAAGATGCGGCGGACATCAAAGAGATCGTTTACGAAGCCAAAGCGCCCTACGGCGTGCAGATGATCATCACCGCGGCGACCGACAACAACACCCGTACCGTCGCCAATATCAAAGCGATACTCAGACGCGGCAACGCCGAGTTGCTCACCTCCGGGTCGCTCAACTACATCTTTACCAAAAAATCGCAATTTGTCTTCGACAAACCCGAAGATATCGACCTTGAAGAACTCGAACTCGAGCTGATCGATTACGGACTCGAAGAGATCGAAGAGGATGTCGAACCCCAAGAGGTCGGAGAGGACAAGCCCATCGTACGCATCTACGGCGAGTTCACCTCCTTCGGCGAACTGAGCCACGCACTCGAAGAGCGCGGTATCGAAGTAAAAAGCGCCAAAATCGTCTATGTCCCAAACAGTAGCGTCGAGCTTGAAGAGGAAAAACTCCAAGAGATCGAAGCGCTTATCGAAAAACTCGAAGAGGACGACGACGTCCAAGAGGTCTTTACCAATATCGAATAACCTCTTTGCAAGCGTTATTGCTTGCCGTGCGTCTCTACGAACGCTTCGTAATCCCCCTCGAAATCGATAATCGTACCGTCGTCGTTAAACTTGATAATGCGATTGGCAAAAGCGTCTATCAACTCGCGATCGTGCGTGACGACCATCGCGCATCCGTCGTAGCGATGCAGCGCTTCTCCAAGCGCCACGATCGCTTCGAGATCGAGGTGATTGTCCGGTTCGTCCATCACCAAGAAGTTGGCGCTATCCATCATCATCTTCGCCATCATGATACGATGCTTCTCCCCGCCCGAACACGCATCGACCTTTTTCTTTTGCTCTTCGCCGCTAAAGAGCATGCGCCCCAATGTCTTGCGAATATCGTCGATATGCCATTTCGGATCGAAGCCTTGGATCCACTGCGGTAGTTCGACGTCGCCTTTGACAATATCGGTGGTGTTTTGCGGGAAGTAGCTCGTAGCGATAGTCTGCCCCCACACGTACCGTCCCGCATCGGGTTCGAGACGCCCCATCAAAATTTCGAGCAAGGTGGTTTTGCCCACGCCGTTGGTACCGATGATCGCGATTTTGTCACCCTTGTCGACTTTGAACGAAAGGTTTTCGAAGACGCGATGATCACCGTAGCTTTTGGACAAACCTTCCACTTCAAGCACTTCGTTACCGATGTCGCGATGCGGTCTGAACAAAATCGACGGGTCGCGGCGGCTGGAGACTTTGATCGCTTCGATATTGAGCTTTTCAAGCTGTTTTTGGCGCGATGTCGCTTGACGCGCCTTGGAAGCGTTGGCGCTGAAGCGGGCGATGAACTTTTCGAGCTCCTCTTTCTCTTTGAGCTTTTTTTGACGTTCCATCTCCGCTTGCTTCGCCATCAGATTCGCCGCGATGTACCAATCGTCGTAATTGCCCGTAAACTCGCGAATCGTTTGAAAATCGAGATCGAGGATATGGGTCACGATACTGTTGAGAAAATGGCGGTCGTGCGAAATGACGAGCAAGGTACCCTCGTGACGCTTGAGCTCCTCTTCAAGCCATCCTATCGTTTCGATATCGAGGTTGTTGGTCGGCTCGTCGAGCAACAAAATGTCGGGTTTGTAAAAGAGCACTTGCGCCAAAAGGATCTTAAACTTGTCGCCGCCGGTGAGCGTACTCATCAGGTCGTTGTGCTGTTCGACGGGAAAACCGAGTGTCGTCAAAAGGCGCTCGATATGTACGTCGCTTTCGTACGTCGGATCCTCTTCGACACATATCATCTCGAGTTCCGCCAAACGGTTGTTGACCGCTTCGCTCTCGAAATCCCCTTCCATATAGAGCTTTTCTTTCTCTTTTTGCGCCTCGTAGAGCCGTTTGTTTCCGTAAAGCACCGCGTCTTTAAGCGTGAAATCTTCGAAGGCATACTGGTTTTGTCCAAGCATACCGAGTTTGAGTCCGGGCTGAATATGCACTTCCCCCTCACTCGGCTCGATCTCGCCCGCCAAGATTTTCATAAAGGTCGATTTGCCCGCGCCGTTGGCGCCGATAAGTCCGTAACGTTTGCCTTGATCGAGGGTGATGTTGATGTTTTCGAAAAGTACGCGTTTGCCGTAACGTTGGGTGAGATTGACCGTTGACAACACGATGAAATCCTTGAAAATTTTTTTGCGATTGTACCATAAAATGATCGCATAACGATGAAGAGTTCGTTCACTTAAGTTGAACAATCGACAACACTTCGCTTCAAAAGGTTCGATTGTGCAGTCATTGACGAAAAAAATTGCGATTTTCAGTGCCTGTTAAGGGGTTGTGGCATAAGCTCTACTTTATCAAACGATAAATTCGACTACACGGAGAGTTGTATGCAACGCAGAGAGTTTTTCAAAACCACCGCGATTTTGGCGGGAAGCGCCGCGCTGACAAACGTCGATGCCGCCGAACAGGTCGAGATCACCCAACCGATCGACAATCGCCCCGTCGCCGATATCGCTTTCCCCCAGAAACAACCGCTCATCACCCACTCCGACAGACCGCCGCTCTTGGAGACGCCGCGCAAAGTCTTTGCCCACCCTATCACGCCCAACGATCTTTTTTTCGTACGTTGGCATATGCCGCTTATTCCCACCTATATCAATCCGCACGCCTTCGAGATCACGATCGACGGTCTGGTAAACAACCCGTTACGTCTTAGCATAGACGATTTGAAAAAGCGTTTCGAAGCCGTCGAAATCACGGCGGTGATGCAATGCGGCGGCAATAGCCGAAGCGCCTTTCATCCCACCGCAGGCGGCATCCAATGGGGTGTCGGCGCGATGGGATGCGCCAAATGGAAAGGTGCAAGGCTCAAAGATATCCTTGCCGCCGCAGGATTGAAACCGGGTGCCGCATGGCTGACGCTCGACGGCGCCGAAAAGCCCGTCTATAACCAAACCGACGATTTCAAACGCGCGCTTGAAATCGACCGAATCACCGACGATATGATCGTCGCTTACGAAATGAACGGCGAGGCGCTTCCGTACCTCAACGGCTTCCCCGTTCGCCTCATCTTGCCGGGTATCTATGCCGACAGCTGGATGAAGATGCTCCGGCGCATCACCGTCACGGCGAAAGAGCCGCACTTGCATTTTATGGAACATGCCTATCGTATCCCCGACAACGACTGCGAATGCGAATTGCCCGACAAACTCTATCCCAAAACCAAGCCGATCGAAAAGATGAATGTCAAATCGCTTATCGGTTTTCCCGAAAACGGCGCGCGTATCCGCAAAGATACCGAAATGATCGTACGCGGCGTAGCCTTCGACGGCGGCGACGGTATCGCGCGCGTCGACATCTCGACGGACGGCGGAGCGACATGGCAAGAAGCAACCCTCGACGACGGCAAAGCGGGACGCTACGCCTTTCGCGCGTTTCGCTACGCTTTTACCCCGACACAAATGGGCGAGATTCGCATCATGGCGCGCGCGACCAATACCAAAGGCGAAACCCAACCTTTCGCACACGAAGTCAAATGGAATCGCGGCGGCTACAAATTTAACGGCATCGACGAAGTACGTGTGGAGGTGATCACATGAAACGCAAAATCGTAACGACGGCGGCTCTGCTGGTTATAGCATCGCAAAGTACGTTTGCCGAACACAAAGGCATCAAATTGCCGCATATGGAATTTCCGATGGCCAAAGGAGAAGGAATGTACGCCACCAAAGGAATGTGCAACATGTGCCATTCGTGGGGCTACACTATCAATCAAGGCAAACAATCCAAAGCCTTTTGGCGCAAAAAAGTGCGCAAAATGATCGATGTTTTTCACGCGCCCATTAAAGACGAAGACGTAGAAGTGGCGGTCACGTACCTTTTTGCCCATTACGGCAACGGAAAAGAAGAGTAGTTCAGACGATCTCGAAAACCTTTTCCGGCGGTCTGCCCACGACGGCTTTGTCGCCTTTGATCACGATCGGTCGTTCGATCAACTTGGGATGCGCGGCCATCGCTTCGATCAGCTTCTCTTCCTCTTCGACATCTTTCAATCCCAACTCTTTATAGATCGCCTCTTTGGTACGCATCAACTCGCGCGCCGAGATGCCGAGCATTTTCAAAAGAGCCTTGATCTCTTCCTTACTCGGCGGCGTATCGAGATATTTGACCACCTCGGGCGCTACGCCTTGCTCCTCGAGTAGTTTCAACGCTTGACGCGACTTGCTGCATCGCGGATTATGCCAGATTGTGATATCGCTCATAACGACTCCTTTTTGATGATTTCGTGTTGATGTAACGTCACGATTTTTTTGTCCACACCCGTAATAAGCGTGGTGTCTTTGCCTTCGTAGTCGATATTGTCCAAAAGATAGCGTATGGCGTTGAGTCTGGCGCGTTTTTTGTCGTTGGCGTCCAGCTCGCACCACGGCGCGTGTATCGATCCCGAAAGTCGAAACATCTTGTCTCGCAAACGGGCATAGACGGGATAGGCTTCGTGCGATTTATAGTCGAGTTCGGAGAGTTTCCAGTTTTTGAGCGGATCGCGCTCTCTTTGTCTCAAACGCTTCTCTTGGGTTTCGTAGTCGATATTGAGATAAAATTTAAACAGATAGATACCGTCGTCGATCAGCATCTTTTCCAAATCGTTGACTTGCAGATAAAAGTGTTCGTGTTGCTGCGACGTACAAAAGCCAAATACCATTTCGATACCCGCACGGTTGTACCAGCTACGATCGAAGAAAACCATCTCGCTTGCGTTGGGAAGCTGCTTGAGGTGGCGTTGAAAATACCATTGTCCCAACTCTTTGGAGTCGGGTTTTGGAAGCGCTACCGCACGCGCCTGACGCGGATTGAGATAGGTCATGGCGACTTTGATGGTGGAGCTTTTTCCCGCCGTATCCATTCCCTCGAAGATTATCAAAATGCGTTTGCGGTTATCGATCGTCCATTTTTGGAGCTTGACCAGTTCGTGATGCAAACGCAGCAACTCCGTTTCGTAAAAAGAGCGTTTCAATTTACCGCTACGCTTGAAGACCTCCTTGTCGTCGTATCGATACTCCGCCAATTCGGTCGTAAAACGCGCCGTTTGCCGATTCAACTTCCTACTCCTTCCCGCCGAAGCGCTCTTCGTTTTCGAGTTTCATCAACAAACGCGCGTTATTGATGCGCAGTTTGTTGTTCTCTTCGTTCATGTGTTCCAGTTTTTCTCTAAGCCGAAGCTCTTCTTCTTTTAACGTTTCGTACTGATGCCGTAGGTTTTCGAATTGCGCCGTGAGGGCATGGAGACGATTTTGGGTTTCGTTCAATACCTTTCTCGTCTCTTCGAGCTCCGCGGTCGTCTTTTCCAATACTTCTCGCGTCTCGGCGAAACGTTGCAACTCCTGTTCGTTTTGGGCGGTACGAATCTTGTAATGCTCCAACTCCTCATGCAAACGTTCCAACACGGACGCTTTCTCTTCGTTGTCGATTCGCGTGTTCAAAAAGCGATCCTTATAGGCTTTTACCCGCATCGCGGCGACAATCACCACCAACACGACGAAAAGAATCACCACGACGCCTACGGCGACACCAAGCATCAACACGGGATCGTTTTGTATCTTCTCTATCAACGCATGCACAATCAACCTCGAATCACATCGAACGCTTTGGGATGACGGCACTCCAAAGAGGCCGCGGGCAAAGGCGATCGGAGATAACGCATATTCTTAAAAGAGATTTGTACTTTATTGTCCAAATCGTCGTAATAAGCCAAACTCTCCAACCTCCCCTCCTCGTCGACACGCAACGTATAGGTTTTTCCTTCGTAACGGGTAACGTAGATATTTTTCTCTTTCGCTACGGCGCTTCGTACGATTTCGGCCAATTCGAGCCTTTTTTTCATTCGATAGAGCGACACCTGTTCGAGATCGTAATCGACGATTTGCAACATTTCTCCGTCGCTACACACCTCTTTGCGCGTCGGTTTTTCGTAACGCCATTTTATCGAGGAAGGTGCGGCGAAGGCAACGCTACCTTCATATACCAAACGTTTGTTGTCGGGATTGGTAACGTACTGTACGAATCGCGCTTCAAATCCTTCGGGAAGTGTCAATCTTTGCGAGGCGAAAAGCAGATCGACCGTTACGCAAACGAACATCGCAACCGTAAAAACGATTTTCGATACCACGCCGCTCCTTTTTCTCACTCTCTCGAGCCGTTTTCCTTTACGAAATAGTAGCATAATATGGTAAATCCTCCGCAACCTCTTTTCATTCACCGTATCGAAACGCTTTCACGGATTCTTAAACGCACTATTAATCGCTTTTTGGGTAAAATTGCCGTAACTTCCACATTATTATTTAGGTTGCATAAGATCATGATCAAAAGTTTGGTACAAAAAATCGTAGGCACACACAACGACCGCGTGGTCAAACAATATATGAAAAGAGCCCAACGTATCAATGCGCTCGAAAGCGGATACGAGGAAATGAGCGACGAAGAACTCAAAGCGGCGTTCGACGCGCTTCGCAACTCGGTCGTCAAAGGCGAAAAGAGTATGGACGACGTACTCGAAGACTCCTTCGCAATCACCCGCGAAGCGAGTAAACGCGTACTGGGAATGCGTCACTACGACGTACAACTCGTCGGCGGAATGGTTCTGCACGACGGCAATATCGCGGAGATGAAAACGGGCGAAGGTAAAACCTTGGTAGCTACCCTTGCCGTCGTACTCAACGCGATGACGGGCAAAGGGGTGCACGTCGTCACCGTCAACGACTATCTGGCGCAACGCGACGCCAAAGAGATGGGCGTACTTTACGAGTTTCTCGGCTACAGCGTCGGATGTATCACCTCCGACATTCACGACGAACAAACGCGCAAAGCCCAATACGACGCCGATATTACCTACGGTACCAACAATGAATTCGGTTTTGATTACCTGCGCGACAATATGAAAGTACGCCTGGAAGACAAAGTACAGCGCGAACACCACTACGCCATCGTGGACGAAGTGGACTCGATCCTGATAGACGAAGCGCGTACGCCGCTCATTATCTCGGGACCCGCACAGCGCAACCAAGAGCATTATGTCAAAGCGGACGAAATCGCCAGACTGATGATCAAAGGCGAAAAGATCGAAGCCAAACCGGGCGAAGAGGAAAAGATGACGGGCGATTTCGTCGTCGACGAGAAAAATCGTCTCATTATCATGACCGAGCAAGGATTGCAAAAAGCGCAAGAGCTTTTCGGCGTAGACAATCTCTTTTCCCTCGAAAACGCCCCCTTGGCGCACCACCTCGACCAAGCGCTCAAAGCGCACCATCTCTTTGAAAAAGACGTGCACTATGTTGTCCAAAACGGCGAGGTGATCATCGTCGACGAATTTACGGGACGCTTGAGCGAAGGGCGTCGTTTCTCCGAAGGATTGCATCAAGCCCTCGAAGCCAAAGAGGGTGTACGCATCCAAGAAGAGTCTCAAACGTTGGCGGAAATCACCTATCAAAACTATTTCCGACTCTACGAAAAACTGGCGGGGATGACCGGTACGGCGCAAACCGAAGCGACCGAGTTTTCGCAAATCTACGGTCTTGACGTCGTCTCCATCCCCACCAACGTTCCCGTCCGACGCATCGACAAAAACGATCTCATCTACAACACCGAGCGTGAAAAACTCGACGCCATCGTCGCCAAGGTCAAAGAGTACCACCGAAAAGGACAACCCGTACTCATCGGTACCGCCTCGATAGAAAAATCGGAGCTGATTTCCGAGCGTCTCAAAAAAGAGAAAATCCCCCACAACGTGCTCAATGCCAAAAACCACTTCCAAGAAGCCGAAATCATCAAAAACGCCGGGCAAAAAGGCGCCGTCACCGTCGCGACCAACATGGCGGGACGCGGAGTCGATATCAAAATCGACGACGAAGTACGCGAACTGGGCGGTTTGGCGATCATCGGTACCGAACGCCACGAATCGCGCCGTATCGACAATCAGCTGCGCGGACGTTCGGGACGTCAGGGCGATCCCGGAGAGAGCCAGTTTTTCCTTAGCCTAGACGACAATTTGTTGCGCATCTTCGGCGGCGAAAAAATTCGCAACATCATGAACCGTCTCGGTGTCGAAGAGGGCGAATATATCGACTCGAAACTGGTCACACGATCCGTCGAAAAAGCGCAAAAAAAGGTCGAAGCGCAACACTACGAAGCGCGTAAGCATATCCTCGAATACGACGATGTCGCCAACCATCAACGTAAGGCGATTTACGCATTTCGCAATCAACTCCTCGATCCGAATTTCGATATCGGCGCCAAAATCAAAGAGAACCGCGAAGAGTACGTAAACTATCTGCTCGAAGAGTCCGATATCCTCGAAGGGATACCCAAAGAAGATTACAACCTCGACAAACTGATAGGATTGCTTCGCGAAGAGCTTCTCGTCGATGCCGATAAGAGCGATTTCGAGGGCAAAGAGGCCGAAGAGATCAAGACGATGATCCTCAATATGATGGAGAATCTCTACGAAGCAAAAATGAGCGTACTCGATCCGGAGCAACGCAAAGAGATCGAACGCATCATCTACCTGCAAGTACTCGATCCGCTCTGGAGAGACCATCTCTACGAAATGGATGTGCTTAAAACCGGTATCGGTCTTAGAGGATACAACCAAAAAGATCCGCTTACCGAATACAAACAAGACAGCTACCGCCTCTTTACCGATTTGGTGCGCCGCATCAAACACGATGCAGTCAAAACCCTGCATCTCGTACAGTTCGATTTCCAATCTCCCGAAGAGGAGGACGAAGCGGTCGAACAGATCCTCGACGAGCTCGAAAGCGAAACCGCCGAAGCGATAGAACATCGCACGGACGTAGCGGAAGAAGAGACGACATCCGAAACGCGCCAACCGCAAACAGGCGGGAAAAAACCCAAACGCAACGATCCGTGTCCGTGCGGTTCGGGCAAAAAATACAAACACTGCTGCGGCAAAAGCGGTCCGAAAAAGGGCATTCTCGCCTAATCATGCGTCCCTCTTCCGCCGACTTCAATCGCATCTTTGTCCGTAAAATCGTTACGCACTATCTACGATACGACAAAGAAAATCCTTTTATTTTTATTTCCGCTCTGCTTGCCTTTCTCGGGATAGCGACGGGAGTCACCGTCCTAATGATCGCGATGGCGATCATGAACGGCACCCAAAAAGAGTTCGAAAAGCGTCTTTTTGTGATGAACTATCCGCTTACCGTTTTGCCTATCACCGACAACGCCGTCGACGACGCACTCGTTTCGAAACTCAAACGGACCTTTCCCGATATGAAGTTCAGTCCCTACTATACCACCCAAGCGATTACCCGAAACAAAGGTATCGTACAAGGATCGTTGCTTTACGGCGTGGATTTCGACGCCGAAGCGGCGCTCAACCCCATCTTTGCCAAAGCACGCGGCAAAGGCACTTCTCCCTTTCGCGCCGTCGTCGGCGATGCGCTTTCCTATGAGATGGATGCCGGTATCGGTGAAAAAATCACGCTCTATTTTTCGGAACAGCAGGCGGTAGGATTTGCGACAATCCCATTACAAAAACGTTTTGTCATCGACGGCATTTTCGATTCGGGACTCAAAAACTACGACAAAGCGATCATCTATACGACACTCGAAGCTTTTCGCAGGCTCCTCAAACGACCCGAAAACGCTTATGACGGTATTCACATTTATACGAAGAACCCGATGCAACGCATCGAAGCGTTACAACAAGTCTTGCCGGAAAATACGATTGTCGAAGGGTGGTGGCAACAAAACGGAAACTTTTTCGCCGCGATGCAAATGGAGAAAAAAGCGCTTTTTCTCGTACTTTTGCTCATCATCCTCGTCGCTTCGCTCAATATCATCTCTTCGCTCCTCATGACCGTTATGAGTAGGCGCAGCGAAATCGCGCTGATGCGTACCCTTGGCGCGACGAAAAAAGAGATCGCCGCTATCTTCTATCGTCTCGGTCTTTATATCGGTAGCGCCGGTATCCTCACCGGTACGGCAATGGGACTTCTCGGTATCTGGGCGCTTAAGAGATTCGATATTATCTCCGTACCCGAAGATGTCTACGGTACGTCGCGTCTTCCCGTCGATTTGACTTTATACGACTTCATCTCCGTATTGATCGGTGCGACGATCATCATTCTTCTCTCCGCACGCTATCCCGCTAAAAAAGCTGCGGCGACCGATCCGTTGCGGGTGTTGCGGAACGAGTAGGTTTCTTCCGCACGGGCGAAACGATCGGTTTGGGTTCCAACGACGGATAAGCAGCGCGGGTAGCGTTGTTTTCTTTGACGACATAATCGGGTATTTCCGGTAAAGTAGGCGCCGATGCTTTGGCGGGCAAAGTCAGCGTACGTTTGATAAATTCCAAAGGCAAGGTCAAGATATCTTTGGCGACGTTTGTGTGCACCAGCGGCTTTTTCAACGTTCCGTCGACACGCAATCCGATGGTCACACTTTTATCCTCACCCAACAAAACGTAACCGAGCACGGGAATCTTGCCCACCACTTTACCAAGCTCTCTGGCGGTGTGTATCGCCAAGCCGATATCGAGTTTGCCGTCCGGAAGCGAAATCGTACCTTTGCCGACGATCGTCGCCGATTTGCCTTTGAGGTAAACTTTATCGAGAACAAGTCGTTTCGGCGACATATGATAATAGACGATTCCCTCTTCTATCTTAAATCCCTTACTCGAAAATCCGGGATCGCTGAGCGTTGCCAAGGCGGGCAAGGTATTGATGAAGGCCACCGTATTGTTATAGGCCGCAAAATCGCTCAAAACCCCTCCTTCGATAATGATACGTCCGTGCATCGTTTTATCCGGATCGCCCTTTTTTTCTATCGAATAACGACCACCTTTGAGCCCTTTGAAGTTAATGAGAGGGTGCAGCATACTATCTTTGATGCGTAACGCCTGAAGATGAAATATTTTCCCTTTTTTGGTCAGTTTGACCACATCCCCGTCCAAACTTCCATATGCGACGATATCTCCGTCAGGTTTTATTTCGATATCGTAACTATCGGTTACGAGACGGTAATTGTCGTAACGGATCAAACTTTTTTTGCCGATTACCACCAGCGAATTTTTTCGATGTAATCTCTTTTTACCTTTACTCGCTTCTTTTTGCAAAAATAAAAAACGCTTCAAATCTATCCCGATATTATCGAGTGTGATACGCTGCGTTTTGCTATCGTAATGTACTTTCCCGCCGAATGCATCCACTACCAAACGATCTTTTTCTTTATCATAATACCCTTCGATATCGATACGCGTCACACAACCGTCTAGTTCCGAAATAAACAAACACCTTTCCGAAACATCGAATTTTCCTCGAAATGTTATCGACTTGTCGCTTATCTTCAGTTCCAAATTTCCACCCGATACTCCCAGCGTATTGAGCCTTACGTACGGAATCAATTTGCTTAAGTCTTTCAATTTCACATTCAACGTGCCGTTCTCTTCGCTTCGCAATCGTAACCCCAAATCTTCCGAGACCAAGGTAAAAGGCGCTTCGTAAAAGAGATGTACCTTTGTAGGGCGATTTTTGACGACCATCAAAGGATGTTTTTTGTCTCCGAACGCCACACGTTTGAGCAAAACATCCAACAGCGCTTCTTTTTTTCGCAAATTCACTTCGCCTTTGCTCACTACAATCTCATACCAACTATCCATGAAAAAAAGATCTTCGATACGCACTATGAAATCTTCGTAACGGGCTTTCCCGCCGAGAATCGGCAATACGACATCGGCGATATGCAACATCCCTTTTTTCAACACGACATCGGCTTTGGCTCGAATTTTTCGTTTCGGATCTTTGTGCAATGCAACTTTGAGCACGACATGCACCTTATCATCGGGATTGAGATGTATGAGAGGTATCGTGACGCCATAAGCTTTCGGAATGTCGAGAAGACACTCGTCGATAGGCGTACGTGCGTTGAGATCCAACTTCAACACCGCCTTCCTCGACACCAAATGGCGGATGGAGACACTGCTGCCGTTGAGATCGCGTCCTTCGTATCGCGCACCCTTGAGCGTAAAGTACAAAGCTCCTTTTTTATAGTTGACGACGATATCCTTCGCCGTTGCGGGAGGAAGCGTATCGTTAAAGCGTACCGTCGCATCCTCGACATGTGCGGAGGCTTCCATACGCATCAGATTGAGTGTCGAATCGGAATCGTCCGTGACGTACTCCCCTTTTAAAAAATCGAGACGATACCGTTTTCCGCTTACGCGATCTCCTATCCATTCCGATACGGGATCGGGTAAACCGAACCGTTCGACAATCGAACGTAAAGCTTCGAAAGATTCGCTTCTAAGCGCATAAAGGATCTTTTCTTCGTTCTTTATCGCACTAAATCGTCCTTTTGCGTCAAACCACGTAAAGTTGCCTTCCGATTCGATCTTTTGCGTATCGGTATCGAAAAGAAACTTTCCGGAGACTTCCAATCGCAATCGCGGAACAAAGAGCTTTTGCACCAATGCCGTCACCGTGCGGCGTTCTTTCGATATTTTGCCTTCTATTTCGTAGAGATTGCTTCGCATACGGATCACTCCGCGGGTATATTCGATAAAAAAACGATTGTTTTTGAAAAGAACCTCTTTGAGCAAAATATGTTCGAAATAGTGCAATAGTCGATTGACGTTTGAAAATGTCCTATCAAGACTATCCAAAGAAGGGTCGGCTTTGCTTCTGGGTATTACGACGCTTTGCGCTTCGAGTGTAAGCTTTTTATCGAGTTTGAGGTATAATCCTTCTACCTTATAGCCGCCGAAAGAGAGACGTTCGACGCTAATTCCGTGTACCAACCAACCGACGACCGCGACAAAAAGGATCACCGAAGCGATGAGCACATCCCGTATAAATAGATGGATAACATGGATAGCATGGGCGGAAAATATCGCCGTCTTTTTTATCATTGCGCTCGCCTTTTATATCATGCAGCCCGTACGGAGTGAAAAGTCGCTCTATATCCCCCGTGGATCGATTACGGAGATTATAGCACATCTCCGCAAAAAGGGTTACGACGTCGGATTTGTCGATCGTTATTTGCTTCGTTTTATCGGTACGCCGCAACGGGGTTGGATCGCCGTCGAAAAAACCGTTTTGAACCGCATCGATTTTTTGCACAAACTGACCAACTCCAAAGCGGTCATCGACAAAATCACCCTCATTCCGGGAGAGACTACCGAAATATTTTTCCGTACGTTGGCAAAACGTTATGACATGAACGCTACGAAACTTCGAGAAGCGTACCGACACTATTCGCCCTATCCCGAAGCGGGGATCCTACCCGATACCTACTTCGTACCGCATGGCATCTCGGAAAAAAACCTCGTCAAATTTCTCGTCAAAAGCAGTGAAAAACGCTACAAAAAGTTGGCGCACGATTTCAATATGACCTATACGCCGCAAAAGTGGCAAAAAATCCTCACCGTCGCGTCGATCGTCCAAAAAGAAGCCGCCAATACCGAAGAGATGCCGCTCATCGCTTCCGTCGTTTACAACCGTCTCAAAAAAAAGATGCGCCTACAAATGGACGGTACGCTCAATTACGGCATCTACTCTCACGTCAAAGTTACACCCAAACGTATCAAAGACGACAACTCTACCTTCAATACTTACAAACACAAAGGATTGCCCGACTCCCCCGTCTCCACCGTCTCCGTTTCGGCTATCAAAGCGGCGCTCCGCCCCGCAAAAAGCGACTATCTCTATTTTGTCAAAAATAGATCGGGTACCCATACGTTTAGCAAAACCTTTCGACAACATCGCAAAGAGATCAAGCGCAACAAATAGAGACTTCTGCCCTATATACTTGCCAAAGAGCGTCTCGATCCGCTATAATTACGCCAAAAAGCGAAGCCATGACCGTCGAAAAACTCGATGCTTTTCTACTCGAAGATATCGAAAACCCGGAGCACCCTTCCGATTTTATCCCTCGCGAACATTATAGCGTTTTGATTTTACGTCTTCCGCAACCGCACATCGAAACGGGCGAAATAGACATTGTCTCCTTTGCCTTCGTTACGGAAGAAGACCGCTGTTACCTTTACGATCGTAAAAAACGCGCACTCGAGCCTATCGGCTCTCTCGCGCAAATGAACGCACTGCTCGATGAAAAAACGGAAACCTTGATCAAAGCGATCAAAGCCTACCATCTCGAGATCGAAAAACTTGAAGAGTCGCTTTACGAAGGTACGCTCTCGTCGCAGTTTATGCAACGCTGGCTTGCCGACAAAAAAGAGGTCTCGCTCATTTATCGTCTCATGTTTCACGCCGCCTTGTCCTTCGAACTCTTTATCACGCATCACAAACGCCTGGCGTACGAAAGTTACGAAGAGCTCGCTTACGCCGATTTGTACGAACATATGGTGCGCATACGCGACCTTGCCAAAGCGGCGATGGAAAAACTCGACAACCTCTACGATTTCTATCGCGCCAAAGTGGACGAAAAGATGAACCGCAACGTCTATTATCTGACGATGCTCTCCGGGATATTTCTGCCTTTGACACTGGTGACGGGATTTTTCGGTATGAATACGGGCGGACTTCCTTATACAGACGATCCGAATGGAACGTGGAAAGTGGTCGGTTTCTCGCTCGTTTTGGAGATACTCTTTTTCGCACCTTTTATCTACCAAAACATGAAAAAGATCAAACGATACAAACGCACTTAGTGAAAAAAGAGTAACTGTACGATATTGAGTATAAACATGATCGCAAACCCCGCCTTATAGACCGCTTTTTCGTGACGTTCGAAAAAAGAGCTGCGTTTATCGAAATAGGGACGTACCTTTTCGGGATGTTCCAGTTCGTACAGCATCTCGGAATAATTA